>SYIB01000073.1 GCA_005798965.1 Planctomycetia bacterium | reverse complement strand
TTTGGCAGGTTGAACCGGGTTGCGCGGTCGACTGGGTTTCCCCTGTCAACAGAAGGACAATACCCCGGTTCCATGAACATCCAAATGACTGGCGAGATTTTTTGCCGGATTACCCTCTTGCGACTGCAACCTTTCAGCCCGCGCGCCGTACCGGATCGCTGACCCGCAATTCCAGCGCAAAAACGGGGTTCGGCGGATAGGATTTGCGCATGTCGAACGTCACTGTTTCTCGCTGGGTTGCCGCCCTCGTTCCGTTCGCCATCTGCGCGGGCCTGGTCGCGTGTCAGGGCCTCGCCGCGACCGTTGGTCCCGCTGAACACCCTCAGAACGCGCCCCAGACCCCGCCGGCAACAGCCCCTGCCAGCGGCCAAGCGACCGACGAGCCTGCAACGGCCCCCTCAGGCTCACCTGCAGCGCCCGCGACCAAGCAGAAGGGGCAGGGCGAAGACCCCCGGCTTGAACGCACCCGAGCGCGCACCCCGCGCCCCAACGCTCGAGAGACTGCCGATGCGCCGGCCGCCCGCGAGCCGGCCGATCCGGTTCAGGAAGGGGCCATCGATGCCCCTCCGCCGATCACGGCCACTCCTCAGCGACTCGACTTCGGCTTCATGCTCCCCAACACCAACGCGCGCGGCACAGTCACGCTGACGAATGGAAGCACGGCGCCGGTCACGCTCCTCAGCGTCACACCATCCTGCAAGTGCACCACCATCACCGATGCCGCCGGTGTGACGATCGAGCCAGGCAAGAGCTTCGTGATCGAGACAGAACTCAGCGGCGCGCCGATGCAGGGCATCCGCCGGTCGCAGCTCAAGATCATCGCCAAGGGCTACGCGCGGCCGATCAACGTGGCCGTGCAGGGCGAGGTGGCACTACCGGTTCGCGCGGTGCCTGCCTACATCAACTTGGTCGGCGAACGTGCGCGCGCCGGTGAGACCATCATCGAGAGCACCGACGGCATGCCGTTCCGCGTGCTTTCGGTGAACGGCAAGACCGCCACGGTGGTGCCGCAGGAGGCCCCCGGCGACGTGCACGCCCGGCACAAGCTGGCCTGGTCGTTCCCGGAGGGAGAGGCTGTCGGTGACTTCTGGATCATCGAGACCGATCACCCCAGTTGCGCGCTCGTGGATGTGCGGATCCGCAATGCGAATCCCATCAAGCGTCCCGTGCTGCGCATGCGCGAGTACCGCATCAACGCGGGCCGCATCGATCCGGTCGATGGCGTGCGCATCGAGGTGCAGTCGAAGGATGCAACCGCACCGTTCGATGTGGTCTCCGTGAAGGGCGGCGTGGCGTGCCCCGTGACGGCAGAACTGGTCGAATCGCACCAGGAAGACGAGGGCATGGTCGCCGTGATCCAGCTCAAGCCGCTGCCGGATGCGCGGGGCTTCTTCGCGGACACGCTCATCGTGGGCAGTGAGGGCAAGCTTCAGGAACTCGATCTCTTCGGCACGATCAGGTCGAAGCCCGAGGGCGCATCGGCACCGGCCGTGCCGGTCACAGCGCCTTGATGCGCTCGGCGATGTCGGCTGCGCGCAGCGCACCGACGAGTGGCTCGAGTTCACCCACCAGCAGCCCGTGGAGCGGGAACGATCGCTCGATGCGGTGATCGACCGCCACGTTTTCCTTCCACCGATAGGTGCGGATCTTCTCCGCGCGGCCGCCGCTGCCGATCATGGCGATGCGCTGGTCGCTGCGTCGCGCCGCTGCCGCGGCTTCACGGCGCTCGAGTACCCGCGCGCGCAGGAGCTTCCAGGCCTTCTCGCGGTTCTGTCCCTGGCTTCGCGTTTCCTGCATGCGCACCTCGATGCCAGTCGGCAGGTGGATCAGGTGCACGGCGGTGGCGACCTTGTTCACGTTCTGACCACCCGGCCCCTGGGCGGTCGTGACCATCTCCTTGACCTCGGCGGGATCGACTGCTGACTCGACATCCTCGGGTTCGGGGAGCACCGCAACGGTGGCCGTGCTGGTGTGCACGCGGCCCTGCGCCTCGGTCGCGGGCACGCGCTTGACCTGGTGCGTGCCGCCTTCGTAGCCGAGGTCGCTCCAGCAGCTCGCGCCGCTGACCGCAAAGATCGCTTGCGACACGCCGCCTGCGTCGCCGGGCTTGGATTCGAGTTCCTCCACGCGCCAGGCACGTCGCTGCGCGAACTTCAGGTACATCGCGCAGAGATCGCCGGCCCACAGGCCCGCTTCGTCACCGCCAACACCCGCACGGACTTCCAGGATCAGGTTGCCCACGGCACGGTCGCCTGCCGTGACCAGTGTTTCCTGCAGCGTGTCGGCCAGCGCTCCGCGCTCCGCGACCAGAGCCGCAAGGTCGGCCTTGGCCATGGTGGCCAGTTCCGGATCGCCCGAGTCGACGAGTTCCTGCAGGCTCGCGGCCTCGCGGGGCAGGGCGCGCCAGCGGGTGAAGGCGGTGGCGATCGGCTCGATGGCGGAACGACGCATGGCGATGGCACGCGTGCGTCGATGATCAACCGCGATGAGCGGGTCCTCGAGCTCGCGGCCGAGTGAGGTCCATTCGGCGCTCAGTTCGTCGAGCTTGCGCAGGAGATTGTCGGGGAGTTGGTCCATCGGATCGGGCAGGGGACATGGTGCTGCTGTGCCGGTGCGCAAAACGACACACGCCGCGCCAGATCATGGCGCGGCGTGCGGTGCTGGATTCGTTTGGAACTACTTGGCGGCCTTCTTGTCCTTGCCGAAGTAGCCGCCGGCGAACTTGCGCTGGAAGCGCTCGACGCGGCCGGCAGTGTCGACGAAGGTCTTCTGGCCAGTGAAGAAGGGATGCGAGCCCGACCATACTTCAACGCTCATCTCGGGCACCGTGGCGCCAACGGTCATGACGACCTGGCCGCGGAAACTGACCTTGCATTCGGGGAAGTACTGGGGGTGAGTCTTGTCCTTCATGGGTGGCTCCCTTGGGGGAGGGGGAATATACCCAAAATGGACGTGAAGGCAACCCCGTGAAACGCCGATCTTGAACCTCACGACGGCAACGGCTATTCTCCCTAGCCCATTCCCCTATAGCTCAATTGGTAGAGCGGGCGGCTGTTAACCGCCAGGTTACTGGTTCAAGTCCAGTTGGGGGAGTTCAACCGGTCGGCCTC
>SYIB01000072.1 GCA_005798965.1 Planctomycetia bacterium | reverse complement strand
GGTTCACCGCGCGCTCCACGATCCGCGAGGTGCATCCATCAGGGCGATCAGCATCACGCCCGCCGGCCAGAGCAGCCACCACGCGCTGCCCTGCAGGAAGCCAAGCTCCGCACCCATGGCGGAGAGCACCACGGCAACCACACCCTTGCCGAAGCTCCAGCCTGCGCGTGCAGCCAGAAGCAGCACGGGAAAGACCACGCCGTACATCGCCAGCCAGCGCAGGTAGCCTGTTTCCCCCGGGAAATACTTATCAAAGGGAGATTCCGGTGCCATGGTCTGCAGGACGATCCCGATGGCGGTGATCACGCCCACGATGAGGAGTACGCGCAGCAGGCTGTCGCCCGCGCGCGGTCCTGCGAGCGCGAGGTCCACACCCCGTTCGGTTCGAACATCAAGCTCCCCGCGCCGCACGATGCCGTCGAGTTCGCGAAGGTGTGCCAGTGCCGTGAACGGCAGCTGCACGCACCAGACGCAGAGCATCGCAATGCCGGGAGCGGCTGCCGTGCCATCCCACTGCATCGCCACGCCCACGATGGTGAGCCCGAACGTCACGCCGAAGATGGCGAAGGCTCGCGGGGACTCCACGGACTGCCGTGCGCGGTGAAACGTCAGGTCCAAAGCGGGGCATGCGAGGAAGCCTGCGATGATGACGGGGGCCGCGAGCAGCAGATCGCGCCGAGGGAGCGTGCCTTCGCTGGGCCACTCGCCCATGGGGCTGACGGGAACCTGCCAGAGCATGGCGATCGAACCGAGCGTGGCCACGCACGCGGTGGCGATCCACGCCGCATCCTTGCGCCACCATGTTCCCAGCACGGCGATGGTTGCCAGGCCGAGTGCCAGCGCGGTCATCATGCCCGGGCCCGTCGCGCACCCGGGCTCATTGACGAAGCCCGCCGCCATCGGCAGCATCCACGCGAGGAACGCCACCTGGTACGCCGCCGTGACAGCACTGAAGGCGGCCATCAGCTTCTGGTGGCGCGCACAGAACGCGCGACTCGACTGCGGCGTGAACCACCAGCCAAACAGCGTGCACCCAAGCACGTTCGGTACGAGGAAGAGCCAGAAGCCCGGCCAGCCGTGCAGTCGAAGCATGAGGAAGGGGAGGAAGGTGCCGATGCACCACGTCCAGCTGCTTGCGCAGAAGAGTCCCCAGCCAAGATCGCGCAGGAAGCGTGGCATGCCGTGGTCAGTCCGCGCTGATGGTGTCGGGACCGCTGCCAGCGGTGCGCCGGTAGCGCCCGTCGCCATCCTTCTCGAACTTGGCGAACCCAAGGCGCTTGAGGTTGCTGTCACCAAAGCGCTGCGTATCGCTGTTGGTCGTGAACTGCGGCCGCACGGGCACCCTTCGCACCGGCAGCCCTGATTCAGGGTGGCGCTCGAGGGCTGGCTCGCTCATGCGCTGGAAGACCTCGAAGTGCTCACCGTCGGAGCCATCAGGCATCACGACCGCGTAAAGGTAGGTGGGCATGCGGGCGATCCTACGCGTTCACTCGAGCTCCGCGCCGCACCACGAGCGCAGCCGATCCATCGCCAGGCGCACATCGCCCGCTCGGGCGGCACCCGCCTCGCGTTCGATCACCAGATCGAGCGGCCGACCAAGATCGCGGAGGGCACCGATGAAGGCAGGCCACTCGACCGCACCCGTGCCGACCTGGACCTCCTGCCCCCATGCCCCGACGCGGGATGCGGGCAGGGCGTCCTTGATGTGCACCTGACGGATCCACGGACCGAGCGTGGCCACCGCGGCCACGGGATCGCCCATGCCGTAGAGGATCATGTTGGCGGGATCGAGGTTCACGCCGACGGCCGGATGGTCGATCTCGCGCAGGGCGTCGGCAAGGGTCGCTGCCGACTCCTGCCCGGTCTCGAAGGCCACGGCGACGCCAGCGTTGTGGAAGAGGTCGGCCACGGCTCGCAGGCGGGTCATCATCATGGAGCGCTCGTGCCCAGCCTCGTGCGGGATGAACCCGGCGTGGAAGGTCACCAGCCCGATCGACGCGCGGCCGGCAAGCGCCGCTACCTCCGCCGCGAGCGTCCGTGTTGCCGGCCACGTGGCATCGGGGCGGACCCCGCCGGTATGGGCGATCGAGTCGAGCGTGGTGTAGTCCTCGCCGACCGTCGCCAACATGCCGCTGGCGATCGTCAGGCCGCGCGATCGCAGCATGCCCACTGCATCGCGCCACGCCGTTGCCGTGACGCATGGGACCAAGGCGAGCTGCACGCGCGTGATGCCGATGGGTGCAAGCAGATCCAGCAGATGCTCAGGGTGCTCGGGGCGCAGGCTCCAACTGCACACGCCGACTCGGAATCGTCTGGGTTCCATGGGGTCGCGATGCTACTATTCCTCCCCTCCCGATCAGGGCCTACCAACGTGACCACCGCTCCCACCAACCAGCCCATCACTCACCAGCCGCGTCGATCGTGGCTCGAGCGGGCGGAGTCGTGGCTGAGCCGGATGAGCACGAAGAACAACTTCTGGCACCGGCTGTGCTCCATGGTGTGGCTGCCATATGCGTTCACGAGCGGCATCAGCATGAAGCGCCTCGACAAGGATCGCTTCACGGCCGTGCTGCCCTTCAGCCGCGTGAATCGCAACTGGTACAACGCCATGGCCGGCGCGGCGCTCCTGGGCAACAGCGAGGTCGCCGGGGGCATGTACCTGTTCGGCGAGTGCGGTGGCGACTACGTCGTCGTCTGCAAGGAGATGAAGTACCGGTTTCTGCGCCCGTGCCTGGGCCCTGCGGTCTACCGCGTCGTGAACAGCGACGACGTGAAGGCCCTGATCAAGGCCGGGGGCGAGTTCAACGTCAACCTCGTCATGGAGGTTGCGCAGCTGGTCAGCGGCAAGGACGGTGACCGCAAGGTCGGGCAGTGCGACATCACCTTCCACTGCACGCCCAAGTCCATGATCAAGGCCAAGGCCAGCCGGCTGAAGGTGCTCGAAGCCGCCCGCGCGGCGCGCGCCAGCGGCGACCCGTCCTGACCCCCCGCTCGAAGTCGGTTGGGCGTCGATGGGCCTTCCCGCATGCCTGGCCTGGGGCTCCCATGCGCAGCGCGGCCCCGCCTCCTCCGTACGATCTCTGCGTGCATCCTCGCATCGCCGAACTCCGTGAACTGCTGCACCGGGCGAACACCGCGTACTACGTCGATGCGGCGCCGTTCATGTCCGATGGCGAGTACGACCGCTTGTTGGCCGAGCTCGCCGCGCTCGAGGCCGAGCACGGCTGCGACGATCCCAACAGTCCCACGCAGCGGCTCGGCGATGCCGCCTCGGGCTTCGCCAAGGTCGCCCATGCAGTGCCGATGCTCTCGATCGAGAACACCTACACCCTCGAGGACTTCGGTGCCTGGCATGCACGCTGCACCGCGTCCCTCGGCAGCGAGCCGGTCCTCGTCTGCGAACCCAAGGTCGATGGCGTGGCGATCAGCCTGCGCTACGAGGATGGCGCACTCGTGCGTGCGGTGACGCGCGGCGACGGCGAACAGGGCGATGACGTCACCGGCAATGCGCGAGCCGTGCGTGCCATCCCCACGCGGCTTCGTGGCGCGTACCCATCGGTGCTCGAGGTGCGCGGCGAGGTCTTCATGCCCAACGAGAGCTTCGAGCGCATCAACGCCGAGCGCGAGCGTGCGGGGGAGGAAGTGTTCGCGAACGCCCGCAATGCCACGGCAGGCACCCTCAAGAACCTGGACCCGAGGCTGGTGGCGTCGCGCCGCTTGGCGTTCGTTGCTCATGGTCGTGGCGCATGCGAGGGCGATCCCTCGCGCGGGCACTGGGAATTCCTGTCGAACCTTCGGTCCTGGGGCGTCCCTGCCAATGAGGGCGCCTCGTGCTGCTCGAGCGCCGCCGAGGCGCGTGATCGCATCGAGTCGTTCAAGGATCGCCGTGCCGGGCTTCCGTACGGCGTCGATGGGATGGTGGTCCGGGTTGATGCGTTCGCGCAGCAGGCCGAGCTGGGGGCCGCAAGCAGGGCACCACGCTGGATCATCGCGTTCAAGTATCCAGCCGAGCGCCGCGAGACCCGGCTCCTGCGCGTCGATTGGCAGGTCGGCAAGGGTGGCACGCTGACTCCGCGCGCGACCATGGCTCCGGTCTTCGTCGCTGGCACCACGGTGAGCCACGCCACCCTCCACAACATCGAGGAGATCCGCCGCAAGGACCTGCGCATCGGCGACACGGTGCTCGTCGAGAAGGCCGGAGAGATCATCCCGCAGGTCGTGGAAGCGTTGGTCGCGCGGCGAGACGGTTCCGAGCAAGCCATCGCGCCACCGAGTTCGTGCCCCTCATGCGGGGGCGCCGTGGAGCAGGAGGGTCCGAAGCTCTACTGCGTGAACGCCGCATGCCCGGCGCAGTTCCGTGAGCGGCTCAAGTGGTTCGTGGGTCGCGATCAGATGGACATCGACGGGCTCGGCGAGAAGATCATCGACCAGCTCGTCGAGGTGGGGCTCGTCCAGCACTTTGCCGATGTGTTCGCGCTCGATCCAGAGCGTCTGGCTGCGCTCGAGAAGTCCGATGCTGCACCGCAGCGCAAGGTGCGCAAGGATGGCACGCTTGCCGAGGCTGCCCGCATCGGACCCAAGACTGCCGAGCGCATCGTGCGCAGTGCCGATGCTGCACGCGGTCGCGGCCTGCAGCGCCTGCTCGCGTCACTGGGCGTGCGTCACTTGGGCGAGGCCGCCAGCAAGACGCTCGCCCGAGCGTTCCCGGATCTCGATGCGGTGCTGCGTGCCGGCGTCGCAGTCCTCGAGGCGCTGCCCGACTTCGGCACCATCACGGCCGAAAGCCTCGTGCGCGACTTCGCGGCGCCCACGCTTCGTGATGAGATCGAGCGACTGCGTGCCGTGAGGGTTGACCTCACCAGCCACGGTCATCGGCCTGACGATGGCGGCGCGTCGGGGCCCCTCGCGGGCAAGGTGGTCGTGCTCACGGGCGAACTGCCCGGATGGGATCGCCGCACCCTGACATTGGCCGTCGAGGCACTCGGTGCCAAGGTCTCCGGCAGCGTGTCGAAGAAGACGGACCTCGTCATCGCAGGCTCGGCATCGGGCAGCAAGCTCACCAAGGCGCGCGAGCTTGGCGTCCAGGTGTGGGAGGGCGATGATGCGTTGCGAGAGCTCGCCGCACTCGGTGCGGTCGTCAAGGCATAGTCGCGCCGCCGCGCTCGGCATCGCCGGTTGCCGGTTGCGCCGCCCCGAACTGAGGGGCCCCACGGAGCGTGCCCAGCATCATGTCCCGGTCTTCGACCGCTTGGGTCGTCACGGCACGATCGCGATCGATCTGGGCGACCCACCACTGCGTCGTGTCGTTGCGCGCCTCGACCTCGAGCCCGATCATCACGCCGCCGTGGTGCACGAGCGGTCCCCAGACGTTGCGCCAGCGGCCGTCGATGCCCAAGGTGAGTCGCTCTTCATCACCGTCAGGCAGCGAATGAAGCAGTTCCCAGCGCACGGGCTCGGGCGTGGTGCCGTGACCGATCACCCTGAAGTGGTAGTCGTCGCCCATCCATTCGAATGTGGGAAAGTTCACGGTCTGGCGGCCGGGAAGCAGGCTGCCGCCCAGGTACCACGCCAACGCCGCAGCGAGCAGCACAAAGATCACGATGTTGATCAGGAGGGCTCGAAGTCCCAGGGTGAGCAGCGGCAGCGGGCTCGGCATCGCCAGAGGCTACCGTCAGAAAGCGAGCCGGCCGCTCCACAGCATCCAGCCCACCAGTGCAGCCAGGAGGATGCGCCAGAGTCCGCACCACAGAAATCCGCCGCGCCCGATGAAGGCCACGAGCCATGAGATGGCGAACGCGGCGCTCACGGCGGCGACGATGATGCCGACCGCCACAGGCATGATGCCGCCGAGCAGTTCGATGCCGCCGTCCTGGCGCAGCAGCTTCATCAGGCTGTAGGCGCAGGCCGCGCCGAGCGTCGGCAGGCCGAGCAGGAAACTGAACTCGGCGGCGGCTCGCGGTCGGAGCCCGACCGACAGTCCGCCGAGGATCGACATCATGGAGCGGCTCGTACCCGGCCACATGGCCACGCACTGCATCAGTCCGATGAGCACACTCTGTACGACCGTGAGCGAGCTGCCGTCGACTTCGGTGCCCCGTTCATCGGCGGCCCGTTCACGGACCCACTTGTCCAGGAGCACGAGCGCCACGCCCCCGATCGCCAGGGCCAGCACGACCGGCAGGGGCTTGAACAGCCGCGCTTCGAGCCAATCATCGAGCAGGAGCCCAAAGATCGCAGCCGGGATGAACGCCGCTGTCAGGTTGCGCAGGAGCCGAAGCGCCTGCCGATGGTCGGCAGCCTTGCGCACGAGGCCGGTGACGGCGACGCACGCATGTGCCATGCCGCGCACCTTGCTCCAGTAGAGGCCCGCGACGGCGAGGATCGCTCCGCCCTGGATCACGATCGAGAACGCATCGACGGCTCGCCGCTGCTCGTCGTCCGAACGCAGCCCGAGCCACTGTGCCGTCAGCAGCAGGTGACCGGTCGAGCTCACCGGGAGGTACTCGGTGATGCCCTCGACGAGCCCGAGGATCACTGCATCGAAGAGCGTCATCGGCGGTTCTCCTGTCCAAGCCATGGCATCATGGCGCGCACGGTACGCCCTGCGTCCTCGAGCGGCTTGGCCGCGGCCGCAGCTCGGCCCTCGCGCAGGCGCCTGCCGCCATGCTGCTG
>SYIB01000071.1 GCA_005798965.1 Planctomycetia bacterium | reverse complement strand
TCGTGCGGAGGCAGAGCACCTGGATCAGGCGCTCGATCTCGCCGGCACGGCCGATGACGGGGTCGAGCTCGCCGTTGCGAGCCATCTCGGTCAGGTCGTGGCCGAAGCTGTCGAGCGCAGGGGTCTTGCTCTTGCCGGCGGCACGGCGGCCGGGCTCAGGCGTCGGCGCGGAGGCCTCGCTCTCGGAAGCCTGCGGCTGCTGGCTGGTTTCCTCGGCTTCTCCACCGGCGCCGAGGAGGTTCAGCACTTCCTCGCGGACGTCGTCGAGCTTCAGGCCCAGGTTCAGGAGCACTTGAGCGGCCACGCCGTCCTGCTCGCGCAGGAGGCCCAGCAGCAGGTGCTCGGTGCCGACGTAATTGTGGTTCAGGTTGCGGGCTTCCTCGATCGCGTACTCCACGACCTTCTTGGCGCGGGGGGTCTGCGGGAGCTTGCCCATCGTCACCATCTCGGGACCGCTCTTGACGAGCTTCTCGACTTCGAGGCGGACCTTGCGCAGGTCGATCCCGAGGTTCTTGAGCACGTTCGCGCCGACGCCCGAGCCCTCCTTGACGAGGCCCAGCAGGATGTGCTCCGTGCCGATGTACTCGTGGTTGAAGCGCTGGGCTTCCTGGTTGGCCAGGGCCATCACTTTGCGTGCACGGTCGGTCAGTCGTTCGTACATCGAAGCCTCCTTGGTGGGTCGCGGATGGTAGGGCCGCGCCCGTCGTTGCCTGCGATCCGGATGCACGTGGTGTGCCAGCGGAGCGCAATTCCTGTCGGCTGCCAGGCATCCTGCCGCAGCCACGCTGAAGCATCGGATTCCGCGGCGCGGGACTCAAGTTGAGACCGCGGGAATCGCCGGGATCGTGGAGGCTTCAGGGGGGTGTCCTGACGGTCGCCGGCCTTCGGGCCGCGCAACCTTCTGCTGCACATGATGTTACGGACCAACGCCCGACGGGTTCGATCGTGCGGCACCCGGCGAGTTTTTTTGCCCAACGAGCCGCCGAGGGGCGACAATCGGTGGATGTCCACCCTCGTCGCGATGGTCTTGGCCGCGGCGCTCGCTCAGGCCCCGAGCTCGCCTGCAACTCCGGCCAGTGACGCCGCGTCGAGCGTCGCTCCGACTCCCAGCGTCGGCACCACGATCAAGGAGTCACGCCCGGAGGAACCGCTGCGCATCCGCGTGAAGCTGGCGAAGGGAACCATCGTGGCAGGATTGCTCGCCAGCTGGGACGACGACGCGTTCACGGGCGACTTCGGTCGCATTGAGTGGATCGAGCTCACGCCGAGCGAGTTCAAGCGGCTCTTCGACAAGGTGATGGATGACCGCGACGCATCGCACCAGTTGCGGTTCGCGGAGTTGCTGGTGGCGGTGGGCCTCGATGCGCCCGCGGAGAGTGCGTGGAAGAAGGCAGTGTCGATCGATCCATCGGCGAAGCTGCGCGTGGCGGGCTCGCGTGAGGCAGCCCAGGCCATGCGCAAGGCCCGGCTCGAGCAGGAGCGCATGCAGCGCGAGGGTGCCGTGCAGGACTTTGCCGAGGATGGCGCTGCGCCGCGCTGGCCGGTGCTCACCGATGCCGAGCGTGATGCTGCCCTGAAGACCATGCGCGAGGACGCCAAGCGCTACTCCGCGATGGCTGGTGTCAGCGTGGAGCCGATCGAGACGGAGTACTTCATCCTCATCTCGGAACTGAAGCCTGCCGAGACCAAGGAACTCCAGAAAGAGCTCGACCGGATGTACGCGCAGGTGCTCGGTTACCTCGGCGTGGATCCCAAGATCAATCTCTTCTGGGGCAAGGCGGTGGTCTTCCTCTTTGCGACCGAGGACCGTTTCAAGGCGGTGGAAGCCGGAGCCTTCCAGAACCCCATGGTTGGTCGGCCGGGGAGCGGCCAAGTCATGGGGCTCTGCCACATGATGAAGGAAAAGGTTTTCGTCAACAGTTGGCGCTGTCCCGACTACGCGCTGTTCGGCAGCGTGCTCATCCACGAGACCGTGCATGGAATCATGCATCGCTACTCGACCCCGGCACGGCTGCCGGCCTGGGCCGACCAAGGCTTCAGCGACTGGGTCGCGGCGAGGTTCCAGCCCGGGCCCGTGGAACTCGCCCGTCGCGCACAGGCGATGCAGTTCATTCGCAGTGGCGGCAACATCGTGACGGTGCTCGACATGAACTATCGCGACGGCTCATGGCCCGGTCAGAACGCACTGGGCTATGCCGTCGGCTATGCAATCGTCGATGCCATGATGCGCGAGGATGCCCGCAAGTTCGAGGCGTGGCTGCGCAAGGTCAAGGGCGGAACGCCTTGGGAACAAGCGCTGCAAGACGCCTGTGGACTGACCAAGCAGCAGCTCGCTGCCAACGTGGCGCGGTTCTTCTCGACGCGAGACTGATCGCCCCTCATCCGTCGACGACTTGGCCGTCGCGCAACTGCACCACGCGCTGGGCGCGGGCCGCGACGCTGGCATCATGCGTGACCATCGCCACGGTCAGCCCCTCTGCGTGCTGGGCTGCGATGAGGTCGAGGATCGATGCGCCAGTCGTCGCATCGAGGTTGCCCGTGGGTTCGTCGGCAAGCAGCACGCGTGGCCCATTCACGAGTGCACGCGCGATCGCCACGCGCTGGCG
>SYIB01000070.1 GCA_005798965.1 Planctomycetia bacterium | reverse complement strand
CCGCGCGCCAGCGGCTCGAGGAGTTCTTCATGGGCCTCGTCGCCAAGGCTCAGGCCGAGCAGGCTGCCACCAGTGGCGCGCTCCAGGGCGGTCAGACCGCGCGGTTCCTCAGTGGCGGCGCCGAGCCGGCGAACCAGTCCGAGGGGCGTGAACTCGTTGAGGACCTCAAGCGTGGTGAGGATCGTGCGGTGGCCGCATCGATGCCAGTCGCAGCCCCGACCGTGCAACAGGATGTGCTCGCGGAGCTGAGCGGCGTGCCGTCATCGAAGCCAGCCTCGCCCCAAGCACCATTGGCCGCATCGGCCGCTCCGTCGGCTCCGGCTGCCCCGCCCGCGTCAGCGAAGGAAGCGACTTCCACGGCAGCCGGCAAGGCGGTCGATCGCTCGATCATCGAGGGCCTGCTCGGTGGCGACCCGGAACGATCGAAGGGGAAGCAGGACTGATGTTCTCCCTCCGGTCCAGGCTCGATCGATTGGCCGGCTTCGCGCAGATGCGCCGCGGCAAGGTGGTGCTGTCGATTCTTGCCGCGCTCTTGATCATCGGCTCGGCCATGCCTCTCGTGCTCGCAGCGGTCCGCGCCCAGGCGCTCCGTGCGCAGATGCAGTCGGCGCTGTCGGCGATCGACCTCGACGAGCGATCTCCGGAGGCGATCGGGCTCCTCGATCGTGGTGAACTCACTGTTGGCGAGTTCACCTACGGTGGTCCGCGCGTGAAGGCCATGGTGCCGCGCATGGCCGATCCGCAGGGGCGCTTGGTCGGTGTGGACGACCTGGCTCGCGTTCTCGTTTCACCCACGCTCCCCGCGTGGGCGCCGGCGGGACTGGTGCAGAGCCTGGAGAACTGCATCGGCCTGCTGGTTGCGCTCCTGGTGCTTGCGCTGGGCTGCGTCTGGTCCGGCCTCGCGATGCACCTCATCGTCATCGCCAGCCTCTCGGGGCTGGCTGGCGCCGTGGCCGTCTGGTTCGGAGAAGTGCCGCTTGCGCTGGCGCTCGTGGGCATTGGTGCCCTGGCGCTGTCGTTCCTCCTCGTGGTCGGCATGCTCGGTGCGCTGCTCTCGGGCGCCTCGCCGGTCTTCGCGATCGCCGCAACCGTCATGCGCGAAGCCCAGCGACAGCGCATCAGCGTGGCGTTCATCGGGCTGCTGCTGGTGGTGCTCCCGATCCTGCCGCTCTCGATCGATCCGGCGTCGCCGCTGCGCTACCAGATCCAGACCTTCATCAGCCGCGGATGCGGCCTGGTCTTCAGCGTGGCGTCGGTCATGACGCTGTTGCTCGCGTGCTCGACCGTTGCCTTCGAGATGCGCGATCGGCAGATCTGGCAGCTCCTCACCAAGCCCGTCTCGCGCGCGCAGTACATGCTGGGCAAGTGGCTCGGGATCATGGCCGTGAACACGAGCATCCTGCTCGTAGGGGCCACCTGCATCGTGGCCTACGTGCAGTACCTCTCGCTGCGTCCGGCGGCCGATCCGCTCGATGCTCGCGCTGTCCGCGAGGAAGTGCTCGTTGCCCGCGAGGGGCAGCTCGCCGAGTACGAGTCGCTGCGGCCCGATCGACTCGTCGAGATGGTCGACCAGTCGATCGAGAGCGACCCGGTGCTCAAGTCCGAGATCGAGTCTGGCGAGCGCGATCTCTACGAGACCCGCATCAAGCTCGCCGAGGAGCGCATCACCGCCTTCGGCAGCCAGCAACGCGCGGTCCCGGCTGGGCAGGGCAAGGTGTTCACCTTTCGCAACGTTTCCGTGCCACGCGGGACCGAGCAGGTCACCCTGCGCTACGAGTTCCACCTCGGCCAAGACGACTCGCACGAGCAGCATCCGGTGATCTTCCGCTTCGCCGATGGATCATGGGTCGACAAGCAGTTCGTGCCCGTGCAAGCGAACGTACTGCCGATCCCTGCCAATGTGATCGATGCGAGCGGCGATCTGACCGTTGAGATCATGTCGCTGGGCTTCGATGGCACGAACTTCACGCCGGGCGAGGGGACGATCGTGTTTGATCCCGATGGAATCGAGATCCTGTATGCCGTCGGCAGCTTCGGCGGCAACTTCGCACGCGCGATGGGCGTGCAGTGGACGAAACTCGCCTTCCTCGCCATGCTCGGTGTCGCCAGCGCCACGCTGCTGAGCTTCGGGGTGGCCTGCTTGTTGGCGTTCACGATCTTCGTGGCTGCGCAGCTGGCGCCCTTCATCCAGATCAGCGTCGAGCAGTACCGCATCGCGGAGGAGACCCCGGTCGTGCTGCAGTGGGTGCAGCTGGGGGTGAAGGGCATCGCCTTCACGAGCCAGTGGCTGCTGGGCGCGTTCGGTGCGACCAAGCCGGTCGATGCACTCGTCGACGGCCGCGCGATCGGTATCAACGCACTCGTGCAGTCGGCGCTCTTCATCGGCATCGGCTGGACCGGTCTCGCGCTCGCACTCGGCTGGCTTGGGTTCCGCCGCAAGGAACTCGCGATCTACAGCGGGGTGGGCTGAACGATGCGTGACCGCCTGATCCAGCTGGCGTGCGTGATCCTGGCCATCGTGGCGCTCCTGGGTGGCGGTGCGCTCCTGCCCCGGATCGTTGCCGTCAGCGATGAGCGGGGCATGCGCTACACCGATATCTCGGTCGAGGGGGCACCGCCGATCGTCGCGCTGGGCACGGCCATCGGCACGCTTCGTGGCATCATCGTCGACTACCTCTGGATCAAGGCCACTTGGCAGAAGCAGGCTGGCCTTTTCCACGAGGCGATGGCGGATGCCGACTTGATCACGAAGCTGCAGCCGCGCTTTGGCGAGGTGTGGGCCTTCCACGGCCACAACATGGCCTACAACATCTCGGTCCTCACGAACACGCCCGAGGAGCGCTGGTCGTGGGTCAAGGCCGGGATCGATCTGGTCCGCAACCGCGGCATCCGCTACAACCCCAACGACCTGATCCTCTACAAGGAGCTGGCGTTCTGGTTCGCGCACAAGGTCGACAGCTACTCGGATGATGCGCACCTGCACTACAAGCGTGAGCTTGCGCGCGAGTGGCAGATGCTGCTGGGTACCCCGCCGGTGCCGATGGACCAGCGCATCGCGTGGATCGCCGCGATCAAGGATGCACCCGACACGCTCGAGGAAGCCGAGGCGAGGACCCCCGGCGTGAAGGCGATCGTCGAGCGCCTGACCAATGGCCTGTCGGGCTTCGACAAGCGATTCCAGTTTGCGATCGATCGGCAGTTCTTGCTGAACTACGGTCGATGGGCCGCCGTCAAGGAGAGCCCGTACGCCAAGCTGCTGCAACTCGATGAGCGCTTCAAGGCCAACGATCCCGTCTACGCCGAGTTCGATCGGGTCTTCGCCGACCCGGCCAACGAGGCAGCGCTGCGTACGCTCATCCTTTTCCTGCGCAAGAAGGTGCTGCGCGACGACTACAACATGGACCCCGCGGTCATGTGGGAGTTCACGCGCGATGCCGGCCCGCTGGATTGGCGCCACCCCCAGGCCCACGCGTACTACTGGGCCACGCTGGGCCAGAAGATCGCCGAGAAGCGGTCTAACACTGACGACGACGTCTACAAGATCGTGAACAACGATCGCGTGTCGATCCAAGCCATGCAGGCCATGGCGCGAAGCGGCCTCGTGATCTACGACCCTTTCAGCGGCGACAATCCCGGTCGCCTGACGGATCCACGCTGGATCAAGGCGATTGACCGCTACTTCACCACGCTCTACGAGAAGCATTACGGCACGCGCGGTGCCGGCGGAGATTCGTTCTGCGACTTCTACGAGAACTTCATGTCGAGTGCCGTCTGCGAGCTCTATCACATCGGCGACTACGAGGGCGCGCAGGGCATTCTCGACCGGCTCGACCGGCTCTTCGGCCGTACCGGTCTGATCCCCAACAGCAAGTACGAGTCTCAGCTCGACACGTTCGTCGTCAACACCACTCGAGGTGAGTACGAGTACCAGCCTGAGTTCGCGCGCCGCGATGTCTACGGTTGGCTCGAGCGCGGCTTCCGTGAAGGGCTTCTGCTGAACCGCCCAAAGATCCTCGAGGATGCGATCCGAGAGTCGCGCAACCTGATCGAGTTCTTCCAAGGCAATCGCTACTACGACTTCGTGAACCGTTTCGGCGAGAAGCGCATGGCGGATCTCGTGAGCGACCTTCGGGGCAGCGTCCGGTTCGTCTTCCAGAAGGTCATGCTCGATGCATCGCAGCCGATCTACGACCGCCTGACGATGTACAACAAGGCGCCGGAGGAGCAGCGTCGGCTCGTGTACGACGACATCAAGGCGCCCCTGACGGCGGAGTACGCCGCGAACCCGATCTCGCAGATGCTGCCGATCGAGCGGGCGCTGCCAGAGCCGCCCGGCATGGAGGAGTTCCGTGCCAACCGCGCGGCCGACGCCGCGAGGAAAGCCGAGCAGCCCTCGGGTGGTCGCAGCAGCAACGCCGAGACGAAGTGATCGCGGAAGCGGTGGGCCTGCGCTAGCCTCGGCACCATGCAGCGCCCTCCGGCCATCATCGCCATCGGCAAGAACTACCTCGATCACGCCACGGAGATGGGCGGCAAGCCCCCCGAGCACCTGATGGTGTTCACCAAGAATCCCGCCTCGGTCGTGGAGGATGGCGACGCGATCCGGATCCCGGCAATCTGCCGCATGAACGGCCCCCAAGTCGATTGGGAGGGCGAGCTCGCCGTCATCATTGGCCATGACTGCAAGGATCTTCCAGTCGAGCGGGCGCTTGAGTCCGTCTCGGGCTACGCGGTGGCCAACGATGTCAGCGCGCGCTGGTGGCAACTCAAGGGTTCGGGCGGCCAGTTCTGCCGCGGCAAGGGCTTCGACACCTTCTGCCCGCTGAGCAAGCCCGTGCCCGCAGCATCGGTGCCTGATCCTCAGGCCCTGCGCATCGTGACACGCGTCAACGGCACCGTCATGCAGGATGCCGGCACGGACGGCATGGTCTTTGGCGTGGCCCGAATCATCAGCGATCTGTCCCAAGGCACCACGATCGTCGCGGGCACCGTCATCCTCACGGGAACGCCGGCTGGCGTGGGGGCTGGGCGAACCCCGCCGGTCTTCCTCAAGCATGGTGACGTGGTCGAGGTGTCGATCGCTGGCGTGGGCTCCCTGCGCAATCCGGTCATCGAGGAATGAGCGGCGGCCCTGAAGGATGCGGCTGCGGGGCAACGGTCCGTCGCGGGCGGCCCGGCGCAGTCGCCCGGGTCGGCATCGCCCTCATCCGGCTCTACCAGGTCTCGCTCGGTCATCTCATGGGCGGGCAGTGCAGGTTCCAGCCTTCGTGTTCCCACTACGGCCTGAGGGCACTTGAGGTGCACGGTGCTTGGCGCGGCGGCTGGCTCACGGCCCGCCGCCTCGCGCGATGTCAGCCTTGGGGAGGCTCTGGCTTCGATCCTGTGCCCGGCGACAGCCGCGCCGAGAGCCGTGACGATGCCCGCACCAACACGCCTTCATAATCGCCGATCGGCCTGAAGTCGTGTGGTCGACCGACCACGATCAAGTCGATGCCGGGAGCAAGCTCACGCTGACGCAGCCGGAACGCCTCACGCAGCAGGCGCTTGAGGCGATTGCGAACCACGGCACCACCGACCTTGCGCGAGATGCTGAGCCCCAAGCGCGCGTGGGCGAGCCCGTTGGGGCGGCCGTACACCACGACCCAGCGCGCATCGTCGCGCACACCGGCCTTGTACGCCTGCGCGAACTCCGCTCCTGACTTCACGCGCATGGCGGCGCCAAACCGCAGCCGTGCGGCGGGGGTTCCGGCGCTGCCTGGTTCAGGCGTCGCTGTCATGGCTGTAGGCCTCCAGGACCGTTGTGCGCTGCACCACGCCCGAGCACTCTCCGCTCACGCGATCGACGACCGGCAGGCTCGCGCTGGACGTCCGACCGAACTTGCGCATGCAGTCATCGAGGCTGTCGGTTGCCGACACGCGCGGCACATCACGTCGCACCAGTTCGTCCACGGTGAGCAGCGGCGCGATCTCGCTGAAGGCGACGATCGGCCGCACGTCGGCATCGAGCACCATGCCTTCGTAGCGGCCATCCGGGCCGAGCACGATCGCGTCGCCGGGCAGGCCAGCCTTGATCCGGGCGATGATCGCATCAGCTGAGTCGCTGCGCGAGACGCGGATCGGCTCCTCGAGCGTGAGGTCGGCGACGATCGTGCGTTCGAGCCGGTTCCAGTCGCGCTGGTGACCGAGGTTGAGCCCGTAGGTGATCAGGTCCTCGGTGTACAGGCTTTCACGATTGAGCGCGCGTGCCACCGCCAGCGACGTGACGACCGCCAGCATGAGCGGCAGCATCACGGTGTAGTCGCGCGTGATCTCGTAGGAGAGCATCAGGCCGGCAAGTGGTGCGTGGGCGCCGCCGGCCACGAAGGCACCCATGCCGGTCACCACACACAGCGCCGGGTGGATGTCTGGCAGGGCGTCGACGGAGTTGGCGACCGCGGCAACGAGTGCGCCGATCAGGCCACCACACACGAGGCTTGGCGCGAACAGGCCGCCCGAGCCGCCCGAGGCCAGGGTGAACGATGTCGCCACGATCTTCAGGGCCAGGAGCGAGGCCAGCAACAGCACAAGCCAGCCTGTGGCGTGGCCGGCCTGCATCGCGCCCGAGCACAAGGACTCAATCAATCGGTAGCCGTTGGAATAGAACGGCGGCTGCCCCGATGATCCGCCCACGATCTGCAACCACGCCACGCCAAGGCCAGCCAGCAACAGGGCTCCCACGGCCGGCACGAGCAGTCGCGGTAGTCGGATCCTGCCGAACGCGATGGCGCTTCGGCGCAGCACGATCGAGAAGAGCACGCTGCACGCGCCACACGCCGCGCCGACCAGTACGAATGCTGGCAGGTCCACGAGGCCGAAGCGCGCGCCGGAGTAGACCTCGGGGTCGATACCCATTACGGGGGCGTTCGACTGCAGCAGCGATTGCGCAGTCGTCGCGCCAAGCACGCTCGCAAAGACGACTGGCGCGAACGTTCGCAGCGAGAAGTCGCGCAGCAGCACCTCGAGCACGAAGAAGACACCCGTGAGCGGCGCACTGAACACCGCCGCGAGTCCCGCCGCCGCGCCGCAGCCCAAGAGCAGCGTGCGCTGCGCTGGATCCGCGCGGATCAGCTGAGCGACGTTGCTGCCGACCACGGAGCCAATCGTCACGATCGGTCCTTCGGGACCTGCCGAGCCGCCCGATCCGATCGTGGCCGTGCTGCCAAGCCATTGCCGCACCGCCAAGGGCAAGGGGAGCCTCGACCGGTTGCGGGCGACCGACCAGATGACCTGTGACACCCCATGGCCCCGGAACGGGTTGGGCACCAGTGCCAAGATGACCCCGTTTGCCAAAGCGCCCGCCACGGGCGCGAAGACGACCAACCACGGCAGCGAGCCGCCCAGGTGGGCCTCCCGCTCGAGCCAGTCCTCCAGCCAATGGATCGGGGCCATGAAACCCACGGCTGCTAGACCCATGAGTGCACCCATGGCCCCGGCCGCCATGAGCAGCGGCCAGCCGTCCCCGAGGCGGAACCGCCAGAGGACCCGCTGCAGGACATGGCGGCGTAGGGTCTGAAGCATGGGTGGAACCCTTGCGGCGGCAAGGGGTTTCCCCTATCGTACGGAACTCGCCGCCTCCCACAGGGCGGCCCCAAGGAGCCACCATGATCGAAGCCCTGAAGAGCGATGCCATCGTCGAGAAGATGGGAGGTCGCTTCAAGCTGACCGCCCTCATCCAGCGCCGCCTTGGCGAGCTCATCGACGGTGCACGCCCGCTCGTTGAGCGTGGCAGCATGAGCGACCTCGAGGTCGTGATCGAGGAGATCTTGCAGGACAAGATCACGATCGATTACGAAGCCAGCAACCTGCCTGAGCCGGGCAGCCGCTGAGCAGTCCCTCCGCGACGGCGGGCGGAGCGAGTTCCCTGCTCTGCGCCCTGCTGCGTGCGTGGGCCCTGCACACCTGAAGAAGAAGTGCGACGGTCTTTTGGATCGCCGTGACGTGGTGCTAACCTGTGCGCAACTTCAGGAGGTTTGCCCATGCTTCGGAGTGCACCCATCCTTGCGGCGCTCATAGCCTCGACGGTTGTAGCCGACGACCTGGGGCCCCGCCAGAATCCTCTCCCGATCCAGACGGGCGAACCCGACTT
>SYIB01000069.1 GCA_005798965.1 Planctomycetia bacterium | reverse complement strand
GAAGTCGACGTCGATGTCGGGTGGCTCGTTGCGCTCGCGGCTCACGAAGCGCTCAAACAGCATGTCGACGCGTGCAGGATCCACCGCGGTGATCCCCAAGCACCAGCAGACGGCGCTGTTGGCAGCTGCGCCACGCCCCTGACAGAGGATCCCGCGTGAACGGGCGAAACGCACGATGTCATCGACGGTGAGGAAGAACGGCGCGTAGTCGAGGTCCTCGATGAGCGTGAATTCATGCTCGATGAGGGTGCGCACGCGCTCGGGGACACCGTCAGGATGCCGCTCGGTCGCCCCCTGCCAGGTGCGTACGCGCAGCCAGGACATGGGCGTGTGGCCATCGGGCACGAGTTCGCGGGGCGAACGATGCCTGACCTGGCCCAGATCGAACCCAGCGCAGGCCGTGGCGATGGCCTGCGCCCGATCCAAGGCCTGCGGTGCGCGTGCATGGATGGCCTGCAGCTCGCATGGCGAGCGCAGGAATCGCTCGGCATTGGGCGCAAGCAATGCTCCTGCGCACTCGAGGGTGGTGCCGTGCCTGATGCAACAGAGGACATCGTGCGCCATCTGCCGCCCTTGGATGTGCATGTGTGCCGGATGCGTGGCGACCACCGGCACACCGACATGCTCGGCAAGCGTGCAGGACTGCCACCAGCGGTGATCATCATCGCCCTCGGCGGTCTGCGAGAGCCCCAGCGACACACGCTCGGGTGCACGCCGTGCCAGATCCGCCACGGCCTGATGGAAGATCGAGGTCGCCAGCTGCAGCCCGCGCCGTGGCACCACGATCACGTGCAGCCCGTCGAGCCTGCCATCGAGATCGTGCCACACCAGTTCGTGCGCGCCAGCGTGCTTGAGCGTGATGAGCTGGCAGAGCCTGCTGTACCCATGGTGATCCATGCACAGCAGGATCAGATCGATGGCCCCTGCCGCGTTCGATGCATTGGCTGTGTCGTCGATCCGTACCTCGATCCGCGCTCCCACGATCGTGCGGATGCCTGCATCGCGAGCGGCCACGTGCGTGCGCACGGCGCCGGCCAGGGTGTGGCGATCGGCGATGGCGATCGTGTGCAGGCCGAGTGCGGCAGCCTGCCGGACCAGTTCCTCGGGCTGGCTTGCGCCTTCGAGGAAGCTGAAGGAACTGATGACATCCAGCGCGACCGATGCGCCGGGATGGAGCGATGCACTCATGTCCAGGCCCCCTGCACCCACCACGAGCCGTCATCGTGCCTGACCAGAGCCAGCCAGGCATGATCGCCTGATGGCTCCGCTGCCGATTGCGTGGCATGCACACGCCAGTGATCACGCGTGCCCGCATCATGCGCTTGCCACCATGCACCGATGAGTCGCTGCGGTCCTTGGCAACCGATGACGCGCCAAGCGGCACCACGCCAGCGGAATCGACTGGGTGGAGTTGGCCACGGCGCATCGGTGCCAGGCTGCGTGACGGTGATGCGCTCAGGCTGTGGCCACAGGCATGATGGCTCGCTGGCGAGTGCGTGCGCGGGAGCATGGGCCGGATCCACGCCGTCCATCCCGCTTACCCCGCCACTCTGACGCACGCTGCCCAGACCGCCGATGCCATCGAGATCCTTGATGTCGCAGATGCCGTTCAGGCCTCCGGAGCCCTCACGACCGTCATGGTTGCCTTCGATGGAGGCATCGATCGAGACTGCACCTTCGTGCCATGCATGACGACGCACGGCACGGAGGCTGGGAACGGACACGGCATTGGGCCCGAACCGTTCGCGCAAGCTGTCGATCCAGAGCGCACCATGCTCCCCTGCACGGCGCGTGCCCTGCAGCCCGCCCTGCACCGGTGCCATACGCCGCAGGCTCCGTGCCAGCACGTGGACCGCTTCCACGCCATGCCCAAGGGGAAGATCCTGCAAGGATGGCAGCACGAGCGGCCGCACCGCATCCCACGAGCGGATCGGCTGCGTGCAGCGGATGGTCCAGGCATGCTGCGGGAGATCACAGCACCGCACGCGCACCGCGAAAGCACGCGCGCCGCGGCCGCGATCCTGCAAGTGCGTGCAGACCTGCTCGAAGCAGGATTGCACGGCGTGGCAGAGCGCCTCGACCTGAGGGCACGGACCATCGAAGATGACCTCCCCCTGCACCTCAGGCGCGCAGCGAATGGCTCTGAACGGCTCGAGCACCAGGCCCTGGATGGCGTCGAGCCGATCGAGCAGGCGCTGGCCGAAGCGTGCGGCGACCTGCGCGCGCTGCACCTGCCGCAGATCATCGATCGTGCGTACGTTGACTTCATGCAGCATGGCCACGAGCTCGCGGTCGATCCGCAGGGCATCGACCGGACAGGCGCGCGTGCGCCAACGCTCCTCGCCACACTTGATGATGCCGTCATGGCCGCCCGGTGCAGCACGACCCGCGGCGCTGGCAGCCGCCTGCGTGGACGCCGTCCACAGGGTGCACTCGACCCGCATGCGATCCATGTGCGCACGCAGCCGGGACAGCAGGCGATCCTCGCCACGGTGCACTCGCTCAAGGCCCGTCAGATCGATGACGAGAGCGGCCTGATCTTCATCGTGCACGGGCTGGACCAAGGGCGAGATCCGCTGGCACCAGCGCGCCAAGGCCTGCAGGGCGCGGCGATCGGCGTCGGGATCGTGCTCCAGTTCGTGCGGTTCGCTTCTCAAGAGCGCCTTGGCCTGGGCCAGCGGCATGCCACGTTCGGCGCCATCGGCGCGTGCCAGCCTGTTCGCTGCATGCACCATGCGTGCACCCTTGCAGCGGATCAGGACCACGACAGGCACCTGCACCAAGCGCGCGCGTGCCGTGACTGACCAGTGCGGCAGCGTGATCACCAGGAATCGTTGCATGGCGCGTGCCCATCAGGAGGCGATGGACCACGGCATGGCGCGTGCACTGCTGCCTGGCTCGTGCAGGATGCTGCGTGTGGCCGTGTGATCCAGCGTGCCGCGGCGATCGCGAACCGCCTGGATGTGCCATGCTGGATCTACCGAATGTGTTGGATGCTCGGGACAGGCACGAGCATCATCTGGATCGCGTACCGGCTGCACCAGCCAGCGTGTGGTGCAGGCACTGCGCGCCGCGGCTTCGTGCTGTGGGCGCCATGCCAAGGCAAGGATCGGCGCACGATCAGGCTGCCACGAACTGGCGAGCTGGGCACGACGCACCATGGCAGCGTTCCATCCACTGGCATCGACCACGATGGCGACGCAACGACCCGAGCGAGCGCCTTCTTCGAAAGCCCAGAGCCGCTCGGTGGGCGTGCGTGCACCGGGAACCTGCACATGATGTCGCAGGTCCATGCCCCGCCGATGCATGGCCACCGCCGATGGCATGACCGCTTGGCCGATCCAAGCCACGCACGATCCTGCAGCATCGTGACCACACGACGCGTCGTTGGCGCACGAAGCATGCTCGGCAGGCGCAGCGTGACGACCGCACGCAGCGGCCACCACGCCGAGCAGCGCATGCATGGGCGGCTGGTCGATGGGGCCACCGAGCACCCATTCGTGCACCCCGTGCAACGGCAACAGCCACGGCGCCGCCAAGGTGGGAGCATGGTGCTGCCAGGGATCCTGCAGGAGGGCGAGGCGTTCGAGGAGTTCGGGAGCAAGCATGAGGTGCCTTGTGGAGAGCGCTGGTTGCGCTTGTGTTCGGTGTTTGTTAGGGTACTGTCCCGAACGGACCATGCCAGCCGTCGTGACATGAATCTGCATGGATCCCGGGGCTGCTTCCCGCGCCGGGCTTCGCATTCAGGACCCACGCGTGAGCGCTGGGTTGTCAGCGCTCGGCTGCAGGTGCGCTTGGTCAGGGCTCAAGCGTGGGCGTGAAGAACATCACGTGCTGCTGGGGCAGTGCCGCACTCGTGCCGGCCCACCAGAATCCCGCCGCTTCGAGCTCCTTGCGCGCTTGGGCCTCGCTCATCTTGTGATGCGGCTTGATGAAGACCATGGGGTCTTCTTCCCGGTACTCCACCAGCACAAGCATTCCGCCCGGTCGCAGCGCACGCCGGATCGACTGCAGCATCGCCCACGGCTCGCTGAACTCGTGGTACGCGTCGACCATCAGCACCACATCCACGCTGGACTCCTCGAGCGCACAGTCATCGATGCGCCCGAGCACCGGCTTGATGGAGTCGAACCCCTCCTCCTTCGCCATCTGCATCAGGATCTCGAGCATCTCGGGCTCGATGTCCACGCCGAGCACCGTCGCGCCCGGTGCCCGCTCGGCAATGCGCCTACAGAAATAGCCGCTGCCACAGCCGATGTCGGCGACCGTCGAACCGTCCTTGACGCCCAGCAGCTGGACGAGCACATCGGTGTGTTCCTCCCGTTCGCGGGTCGGTCGCTCGAGCCAGCCTGCGCCCTGGTGACCCATGACCTCGGCGATCTCGCGATCCATGAAGGTCTTGCCGATGCCGTCTTGGCTCTGCTCGCAGGTGCCGTACAGCGGCGCGGGCGGCTCAGGAGCACGCAACTTGACTGCCTGCGCGGGCGCGGCCGGGAGCACGGGGCGATCGGCCGGCATCGACTCGCTGCACGCCGCGAGGAGGATGCACGTGAGCAGAAGGATCCGCATCTGCACAAGGTAGGCGCAGCCCATGGGAGACCGGGGCATGGTCATGGAAAAACGGCCCGGCGCTTGGCCGGGCCGCTGATGCCGGTGACAGGAATCGAACCTGCACTCCTTTAGGGGGAAACGGATTTTGAATCCGTCGCGTCTGCCAGTTCCGCCACACCGGCGCTGCGGGCATCGCCCGCGGTGCGATCCTACCGACTCAGCCGCCGTCGACACCGCCGCGCGAGTAGTTCGGGGCCTCGCGGGTGATCTGGATGCTGTGGGGATGGTTCTCGATGACGGTGGCCGCCGAGATGCGCACGAACCGCGCATCGCGCCTGAACTCATCGAGGTTCGCGCAGCCGCAGTAGCCCATCGCCGATCGAAGCCCACCGACCATCTGGAAGACGAATTCCGAGAGCGGTCCTCGGTAGGGCACCATGCCCTCGACGCCCTCTGGCACGAACTTCGTGCTCCCCCCCTGCGCGTAACGATCAGCGCTCCCCGCCGCCATGGCGCCCTCGCTGCCCATGCCACGGTAGGTCTTGAAGCGGCGGCCACGATGCAGCACCTGCTCCCCCGGGCTCTCGTCAAGCCCTGCGAAGAGCCCACCGAGCATGACGCAATGGGCCCCTGCAGCAAGCGCCTTGGCGATGTCCCCGGATTGGCGGATCCCGCCGTCGGCGATGACAGGGATGCCCGCGCGCGAGGCTGCGGACACGGCATTCATGACCGCCGTGATCTGGGGCATGCCCACGCCAGTCACCACGCGTGTCGTGCAGATCGATCCCGGCCCGATACCCACCTTCACTGCATCGGCACCTGCATCGATGAGCGCCTTGGTGGCATCGGCGGTGCCCACATTGCCCGCCACGACCGGAATGTCGAAGCGCTTCTTGACCTGCCGCACGGTCTCGATCACGTTGGCGCTGTGACCGTGCGCAGTATCGATGCCGATCACGTCCACGCCGGCGGCCATGAGGGCCTCGACGCGGTCGAACTGACTCACACCGACTGCCGCGCCAACGCGCAGGCGACCGCGCGTATCGCGGCTGGCGTTGGGGTACCGGCGGGTGTTGTCGATGTCACGCATCGTGACCAGACCGGCGAGCCGGCCATCTGCATGCAGCAGCAGCAACTTCTCGACGCGTGCCTTGGTCATCAGCTGACCGGCTTCCTGGAGGCCGCAGTCATGGCGTGCCGTCACGAGCGTGGAGCTCATGATCTCGCTCACTTTGGTGACGCCGGGTGCACCCGCGACGAACTTCATGTCGCGACGCGTGACGATGCCCACGGGCTTGCCGGTGCCATCGACCACGGGAAAGCCGCTGACTCCCTGCTCCTTCATGAGTGCCATCGCATGCTCAACGGTGTCCCCCGCCACCAGCGTGACGGGGTCGGTGATGACGCCGTTCTCGCTGCGCTTGACCTTGGCGACCTCACGTGCCTGCGCCGCAATGGCCATGTTCTTGTGGATGAACCCGATGCCACCTTCCTGCGCCAGCGCGCGCGCCATCGCGCCCTCGGTCACGGTGTCCATTGGCGCCGAGACCAGCGGAATGTTGAGTCGAATGGAGCGTGTGAGCTGGGTCGACGTGTCAGCGCGGTCGGGCGTGACGGAACTCGCGCGGGGGATCAGGAGGACATCGTCGAAAGTGATGCCGTCCTGGATGATCTTGTCGTCCATGCCGGAATATCGCCACCGCGGGCGGACCTGTCAATCCGACGAGTGGTCGTGAGAGCGGAACTCGGGCGCGGCATCGTGCGAATCCTGTGTTACCCTCTCCCACCTGCCTCAAGGCGGCCCACGACCCCCGGAGCGATCCCGTGTCCATTTCACGCAACGAACTCCTCGTCCCCGTCAACACCAAGCACCGCGGCACCACGCCCGGCGAGGGCAAGAAGGCCTGGCTGAGCTGGATGGCCTCCATCGTCCAGCTCGAGGGCAGCGACTTGATCGTCAAGACCGGGCTGCCCCCGCGCATCCGTCATCGTGGCGCGCTGAAGGACCTGGCCACCCCGCCCTGCACCGAGGACCTGATGTTTCAGGTTGCGAAGGACGTCCTCGACCCCAACCAGCTCAACCACTTCGAGCGCATGGGGTCGATCGACTTCGCGTACGACTTCGAGAAGGGCCGTCGGTTCCGCGTCAACATGTTCATGGCCCGCGGCAAGCCCGCGCTGGCGGCTCGTCTCATCACGAGCAACATCAAGAAGTTCGAGGACCTGTTCCTTCCGCCCTCCCTCGGCGACGTTGCCATGGCCGCGCAGGGCCTCATCCTTTTCAGCGGGGTGACCGGCTCGGGCAAGAGCACGAGCATCGCCAGCATGCTCGACTATGTGAATGAGCGCAAGAAGGTGCACATCATCACGATCGAGGACCCGATCGAGTACATCTTCGAGGACAAGAAGGCCACGATCAACCAGCGCGAGATTGGCATCGACTGCACGAACTTCAACGATGCACTGCGTGCGCTCGTCCGCGAAAACCCCGACGTCGTGCTCGTGGGCGAAATGCGCGACTACGAGACCTTTGAAGCGGCCATCCGCGCAGCCGAGACCGGCCACCTGGTCTTCGGGACGATCCACGCCTCCAGCGCCTGGCAGACCTTCGGCCGCATTTATGACCTGTTCCCGGAGCAGGAGCGCGAACAGATCCGAAAGCTGATGGCCTACAACCTGCGAGCCATCATCTACCAGAAGTTGCTTCCCACGCTGCACGCCAACATTGGCCGCATCCCAGCGATCGAGGTCTTGATCAACACCCCCGGCGTGCAGAAGTACATCCTCGAAGGCCGCGAGGGCGAGCTGCTTGAGATCATCAAGAACAGCCACCACGAAGGCATGCTCGACTTCACGAGCAGCCTCGTCAAGTTGGTCGAGGACGAATTCGTCCACCAGAATGTTGCGATGCAGGCGACCCCCAAGCCCGAGGAACTCAAGATGCGCCTGAAGGGCATCCGCTGAGCTGTTCCCGGCATCCACGATGAGCACACCACGATGAGCCTGACCACCATGACCACTGCCCTCCTGGCCGTTGGCGACGCGGCGATCCTGCTGAACCCCGTCACGCCTGTGCTCATGCTCGCGACCTACGTGCCGTACGCCTGGATCATTTCCTCAAAGCTCGAGAAGGACGCCACGGCCTTCAACCTCAACAAGGGCGGTTACGGTTGGATCAACCCTGCGCTGCTTGCTGGTGGCATCGTCGCCGTCGCGGCTGGATTGCTGGTCCCCTTCGCTGGTTGGCTCGTCACGCTGCTGCTCGAAGCCGGGATCCTCGTGGGCTACTGGAAGTGGCGTGACAAGCAGGT
>SYIB01000068.1 GCA_005798965.1 Planctomycetia bacterium | reverse complement strand
GCGCGCTGTGCTGCAGGTGCCGCAGAGCCTCGATGGCGACGGTGATGCGGAAGCGGGCGAATGGCAGCTTGCGCAAGCCTGCGCGATCACGGTTGGCGCATCGTGCTGCCCGGGTGATCTCGATGGCAACGGCACGGTCGATGGCGCCGACCTCGGTTTCGTGCTCGGTGGGTGGGGCACCTCGTCCGGCGATCTCACCGGCGACGGGCAGACCGACGGCGCCGATCTTGGTGCGCTGCTCGGTGGCTGGGGCGACTGCCCCTGAGTGCGGTCATTTCGCGGGGCCGATGGCCCACACCGTGGTCGTGCCGCTGACCTCGTTGCAGGTCACGACCAGCGGTCGCTTGGTCGGATTGCGATCCGCAGGGATGAAGAGCACGCCCTCTGGGGCAAGATCTCCTGCAGCCTTCAGCACGGCGGGATCCTTGGCAGCCGTAGCCAGATCGACCGTGGGGTCGCACCGCGTCATGTGATCGATCACGCGCGGAGCCGCCGGATCGGTCAGGTCGATGACGACGATCCCGTGCGAGCGCTCGAGCCCAATGAAACCAAGGCGCTTTCCATCGACCATGCCGATCGCGAGGCCTTCTGGCTCGGGGCCCTTGGCATCGCTGCGGCCATCGGCCCATGGCGCTGCATCGAGGTCGGCGTTGAAGCTCGCGGGATGCCGCTCGGCGACCAGGCGCTCGAACGCATCGCCGCTGTCCCAACCCAGCTCGAGCCGCGGCGATGCATCGGCGGTGGCGGGCACGTATCGCCACAGCGAGATGCTCCGGCCCCCGAAGGCCACGGGCTGATCGAGCATGCCGTCGCCATCGGCATCCGAGGCCACGCGCGACACGATCAGTCGATCGAGTTCGGGCGCACGGGGCGCAGCAGGTGAGCGCGTGGCCGCGCCCCATCGCACGCCCTCCTTGAAGGAACCCTGCTCGCGCTCCTCGCCCTCATTCGCGGTGACGAGCCAGAGCGTGCCACCATGCTCGAAGCAGGCGATCGCATCAGGCTGCACGAGGCCACGGACCGGGTGCAGCGCGATCTTGGCACCACCGTCCCGATCGTTCGGATCGAGGCCCGCACCCGGCCGCGAAAAGTCCTTGGTTCCCAGTGGTAGCAGCGCGGTGATCTGCCCCGAGGCGAGGTCAAGGACCGCCACCGCGGCGATCTCCTGGAGGCCAATGAACGCGAGCGTGCCGTCGGGCGAACACGCGATGTACTCGGGTTCAGCCTGCACCGAGAGCGGTACGTGGCGCAGCGCCAGGTGCACGCCGCGCTTCGCGAGCGCCTCGGCCTGCGGATCGAAGCCGTGGAAGCCCACCGTCTCGACCGTGGCGGTCCGCGCTCCCGCGGAGACGTCGATGATCGAGACGGACCCGGGTGCATCGATCAGTCCATCGGTCGACGGTTCGCCCTCGTTGGCGACCAGGACCCGCCGGCCATCTGGCGTGAACGTGACCATGTCGGGGCCCACGCCGACCGCGACGGTGGCGATGGGTTCAAGATCACGATCGAGGAAGTGCACGACGCCCGCATCGCCGGGCTGGGGCGCCGCGCAGGCCACGGCAACCACATCGCCATGGACCGCCACGCTGTTGGCTCGTGGCATGGAGATGATCGACCGCTGCGTCAGCGTGCCGTCGGCCGACATGGCGAGTTCGACGAGGCCACGCGCGGCATCGATCACCAGCAGCGCATCACCCTTGGGAGAGCGCGCGGCGATCTCGCTCGCCGACTGCATGAAGCGCCCGCTGTCGTGGGTGGCCATGTGCGTCAGCCACGGCGGGGGCACCTGAGCAAGCGCGGTCGCAACGAGGATCCCGGCGATCGAGAGCATCACACGAGGCTATCGGCAGCGCTAATCGGGGCGGAATATGTTGGATCAGGGCGGGGCTGAACGGGAACTGAACAAAGTTATGGTGGAGTCTTTGCCGGTTCGGCCCCGCTCCAAGCGGTTGCCCCGGATCGAGGAGACACCACGATGCACCACGCCGTCCTGTCCACCATCGCCGCGCTGACCCTCGCCTCGGCTGCCTCAGCCCAGGCCGTGCGCATCCACCTGAACGAATACAGCGCGGTCGGCAGCACGAAGTGGCTCAACAACCCCGATGCCGCAACGCCAACCTGCCCGAGCCCCGAAGGTCCGGGTGGCTTCTCGTGCGCTGCGGACGAGGACCAGTACTTCGGCCGTGCGCTGGGCAACGGCGGTGACTGGCTCGAGTTTGTGATCGTCCAGGATCATGCCGACATCCGCGGCTTCAAGGTGCAGTGGGCCGAGATCGGCGCCACCGACGCCGACGGCCAGAACGACTACTGGTACGGCAGCGTGAGCGTGCCGCAGGGCCAGATCACCTTCCGCGACGTGGCGCTGCTCAGTGACCTCCGTGCCGGCACCATCCTGACCATCACGGAGAATCCCGCGAGCGCTGGCGGCCGTGACACCGACCTGACCTTCGATCCCTGCAACGGCGACTGGTGGATCAACATCTGCCTGAACGATGCCGCAGGTCTTGCGCTCGTGGAAGCCCTGGCCAACGTGGTCGACCCAACCAACCCCGGCTACGACGACCCGCTCGACGTGGGCAACGACAACTGGCGCTGCCGCATCATGACGCCGCAGGACACGATCCACCAGCCGCTCATCGGCGAGAACGTCTCGGGCGGTTGGGGCGGCAGCGGCGTGAACAGCAAGGAAGCCTGCCGGTACGAAGGTCAGCCCACCGGGACCTTCAGCGCCTTCAACTTCACCGACGCCAACAGCAGCTCGTTCGGCCAGCCCAACGCGTGGACCAACGACCTGACTGCGTGCAAGGAGCGCCAGGACTTCACGGCGATGCGCGCGTCGATCCTCGGCGAGCTCTGCGAGAGCTGCAGCGCCATCGTGCTGAACGAATACAACGCCGTCGATGCACTCGGCTACCTCGGCGGCGGCACGGCCACCGGCGACGCGACCGGCGCGTTCTCGAGCGATGCGTTCTTCGGGCGCGTGGTCGGCAACGGCGGCGACTGGATGGAGCTCGTCGTCGTCACCGATCACCTCGACATGCGCGGCTGGCGGCTCGACTGGGAGGAAGTGGCGGATGCCCAGTTCGGCACGATCACGCTCAGCCAGGCTTCGTTCTGGTCCGATGTCCGCGCCGGAACGATCCTGACGTTCACCGAACTCACGACGGCGCAGGGGGGCCTCGACAGCGACCTGTCGTTCAACGGCACCACCGACCGCTGGGTCAACATCAACACCTTCGACACGGCGCTCGTCGATGGCACGACCAGCAACAAGCCGGGCCACGTGAACGGCGACTTCGACACGAGCAACGACGACTGGCGCGTGTCGGTGCGTGATGCTTCGGGCGCGACGGTGCTGTTCCCGTCGGGCGAGGGGAGCATCTACTACTTCCGGGGTGCCGTCGGCAGCACCGACGTCTGCCGCCTCCGCACGGGCATCGCGCGCACCACGGCTGCCAACGCCGAGTTCGACGACGCGATCACCAGCACGTTCGGCCGGCCGAACACCTGGGATGTCTGCGAAACCGGCTCGGTGGCCACGCAGGATCTCTCGAACCTGCCGATCGATGGCTGCGTCGCGGAAGCCCCGTCGACTCCGGGTGACACCAATGGTGACGGCCTGGTCAACGGCGAAGACCTTGGCCTGCTCCTGGCCGTCTTCCTCACCGCGGAGCCATCGGCCGACTTTGACGGCAACGGCCTGGTCGATGGTGGCGATCTGGGCATCATGTTGTCGAACTGGACCGGCTGAGTCACGCCCCTGATCAGGTAGAGTGCGGGGAGCATGCCTGCACGCTTACGCCTCGAACGGACCGCCTTCACCTTGATCGAGGTGTTGGTGGTGATCGGCATCATCGTCATCCTGATCGGCCTGATCCTGCCGGCGATCGGCTCGGTCCGCGCCACGGCGCGCGCCGGCGCCAGCCAGAGCAACATGAAGCAGTGGGGCGTCGGCACCATCGCGTACACGAGCCTGAACAAGGATCGGCTCCCGTGGGAGGGCCTGAAGGACCTGAACCAGTTCGGGGTGAATCTGCGCACCAAGCAATTCTGGGCGAACGCCGTGCCGCCGCTGGTCGATGGTCCGTCGTACCGCGAGGTGGTCAACGCCGCCAACACCAATCAGACCGGCGTGCCGACGCTCGAGAACAGCATCTTCGTCGACCCGGCAGCCACGCCCCAAGATGGTGCGCCGTGGCCGTTCCCGGATCCCACCGCGCCCAATGGCGGCCAGTACTCGGCCCTCTACTTCAACTACGTCCCCAACTCGCAGCTGAACAACACCTTCCTCGGTCGTGACTTCAACGACGTCGAATACGTGCAGGGGATCAGCGATCCGATCCGCATCGGCGAGGAGCTCGCGAAGAAGAGCGTGCGGCTTTCGCAAATCAAGGACTCGTCGCGCACGATCCTCATGCTCGAGATGCGGGCCAACCAGGACGAGCTCCCAGTCAACGACGTCTACTACGACAAGGATCTCGCGCGCCATCGCTGTGACTGGAAGCGCTTTGCGGCGCGCCACTTCCAGGGCGGGCACATGCTCTTCGCCGATGGCCATGTCGCGCTCGTCGAGAACGCGAAGGCCACCACCAACGCGCAGGATTCGCGCGACCCCAACACGCCGGGCGGTGACTGGAACACGGCTGACCTCATCTGGGACCCGATGGGTCCCGCGACGGATGAGTGAATCAAGCCATGCCCACTTGGAAGCTCACGATCGTCGAAGGCCCCGCGGAACCCTCGCGCGACTTCGCGCTTGACCTGCACCGCACGCTCGTGATCGGCCGTGCCGCCGAGGCCGACCTCCGGCTCTCGTCGAACAACGTGAGCCGTCGACACGCGGCGCTCACCTGGGCTCCCGCCGGTGATGGCCATTCCGGGCACTGGCGCCTGCGCGATCTCGGGAGCACGGCAGGCACCATCGTGAACGGCGCATTGCTGCAGCCGCACTCCGAGGTGCGCATCGAGCCGGAGGACCGCCTTGAGATCAAGCCTTACGTGCTCCAGGTCGTGAGCGACCAAGAGACGCGCCTCGGCGCTCACGCCGCCCGCGTTGCCGACGACGATGCTGACGGCAGGGTGCAGGCCGCGACGGTCGCGAAGCCCGAGGCGCTGGCGCAGACCTTCCTGCTTCAGCTGCTTGCCGCCGGCGAGCGCATGGCAGCCGCCCACACCGATGAGCAGGTCGCGCGCTCCGCCGTGAGTGCGCTGGTGCACGCCACTGGATTCACCAACGTCGGGTTCCTGCGCCCGGGCGCACGCGAGGGCTTCATCGATGTCCTCGCGAGCGAGGGCGAGATCCGGGATGCGAAGGGCAACCTGCTCGTCAGCCGTAGCCTGCTGCGCCGCTCGCGCGAGCACGTCTGCGTGTTCAGCGGCGAGGCCAACACGGCAGCCACGCTGAACGCCAGCCTGCAGTACCTCGATGTGCAGCAGGCGGTGTCGGTGCCGGTGCTGCACTCGGGCGTCTTCTACGGCTGGATGTACCTCGACTGCCGCGGCCAGCGTGGCGCCACCCACATGGACGAGGCCGTCAGCTTCGCCAGCGCGCTCGGCCACTTCGCGGCGCTCGCCCTCGCGAACCTGGCCCGCATGCGCATGCAGTTGCGCATGGACCTGGAGCAGCGCGAGATGTTCGGCGGAACGATGCGCGCGCTCATCGCCGCGATCGACGCCAAGGACCCGTACACCCGCGGCCATTCGGACCGCGTCAGCGCCTTCAGTGCGCTGCTGGCCCGCAAGGCCGGCCTTGGC
>SYIB01000067.1 GCA_005798965.1 Planctomycetia bacterium | reverse complement strand
TGCCGGCAGGCAAGCCATCATGGTGGCGATAACGCCAGCACACAATGTTCGTGGGCTCATGGCGCAAGATTAGACCGGGCGCGGGGTTGGACAAGGTCGGGATCGCCACTCGGCGTCAATTGATGCGCATCGCCCCCCACGGCCCCAAGCCAGCAGCAACGGCAGCTCGCGTAGAGTGTCCGGTTCGCCATCCTTGGAGCACCTCATGCGACACCTGATCAGCAGCGCGCTTGCGCTCATCGTCTCTGCCGCCGCCGCAGCGCAGCAGCTTCCCGTGGAAGTCTTCACCCTCGATAACGGCATGGAGTTCCTCCTGGTGCCGCGCAACGACCAGCCGAACACGATCTCGGCAGGTTGGGTGGCCAAGGTGGGCAGCGGGAACGAACGCCCCGGCATCACCGGCATCAGCCACTTCTTCGAGCACATGATGTTCAAGGGGACCAACACGGTCGCCACGCGTGACCCCAAGCGGGACGAGGAGTTCCGCACGGGCCAGAAGGCTCTTCGCGACCGCATGAACCAGTTGATTTGGGGCGATCAGTACGCGCGCTACTACCGCGGCGAGATCGACGACCCGTGGAACCCCGCGAACGACACGCCGGAACTCAAGCGCCTGCGCGCCGAACTCAAGGCTTCGATGGACGCCCAGCAGGGCCGCGCCAACACCGAGGCGATCAACGCGCTCCAGACCAAGCTCGGCTCGATGGATCCGGCCAAGGACACCGACGCCATGAAGGCGGCGCAGGCGGAGATCGTCAAGCTCGAGGCCGAGCAGAAGACCAAGGGCAGCATCGTCAAGGATGAGTTCGACCAGCTCTACACCGCCGGCGGTGGCAGCCGCATGAACGCGTTCACGAGCTACGACCAGACCTTCTACTTCATCAACGTGCCGAGCAACAAGATGGAGCTCTGGTGCTGGATGGAGTCGGACCGCCTGACCGACAGCGTGTTCCGCGAGTTCTTCTCGGAGCGCGACGTGGTGCACGAAGAGCGCCGGCTTCGCACCGAGAGCACGCCCACGGGCACCTTCGACGAGCAGTTCGAAGCCATGTTCTGGCTCTCGAGCCCCTACTCCTGGCCGGTCATTGGCTGGCCGAGCGACCTCAACAGCTACACGATGGACGAGGCGCAGCGGTACTTCCAGACTTACTACTGCCCCAACAACCTCACCGGCGTGATCGTCGGCGACTTCGACGCCGCCAAGGTCAAGCCCATGCTCAAGCGCTACTTCAGCCGGCTCAAGCGCGGCGCAACGCCGCCGCCGGTGGTCACGCTCGAGGTCAAGCAGCTCGCTGAGATGCGCATGAACGCCGAGGCCGAGACCGAGCCGCAGGTCGAGGTGCGCTACCACACGGTGCCCTTCCAGCACGCCGACTCGTACGCCCTCGAGGTGATGTCGCAGATCCTCAATGGACGAACGGGTCGCCTCTACAAGTCGATGGTCGAGGGAGCGAGCGTGTCGTCGGGCGCTGGGGCGCGTCAGGACTCGCGCAAGTACGCAGGTGCGTTCTCCTTCAGTGCCGAGGTGAAGGGCAGCGCGACCCCGCGCCAGCTTGAGGATGGCTGGTACGCCCAGCTCAAGCGCTTGCAGGACGAACCGGTTGCAGACCAGGAACTGCAGAAGGTGCGCAACGGCATCGCTGCCGACGAGTACCGCCGCCTGCAGAACAACTTCTTCATCATGCTCCAGCTGGGCGTGAGCGCATCGCTCGGTGACTGGCGTGAGGTGAACACCGAGAGCGGCAAGCTCCTCGCGGTCACCCCAGCCGACATTCAGCGGGTCGCGAAGAAGTACTTCGATGCCACCAACCGCAGCGTGGCGACCTATGTGCGCAAGGTGGCCCCCGCTGGCGCAACTGCCGAGGAGCCGACCGACCCGGCCCTGGCGGCGCTGCCGCCGCAAATGCAGGCGATGGCCAAGCAGGCCCTCAAGCGGATCGCGGCGGAGACCGATCTGGCCAAGCTCAAGGAAGGCATCGCGCAATTCGATGCCCAGGCCGCCGCGGCCCCCGAAGCCATGCGCCCGTTCATCGGGTTCATGAAGGATCGCATGATCGCCCGCATCGCGGAACTCGAAAAGGGCGCAGCCCCGGCCGCGAAGTGAACCAACCACACCACACCCAGGACCACACACCATGAAGCACCTGACCACCACCCTGTCGATCGGCGCGCTCGCGCTGGGTTGCCTCGCGTTTGCGGCCGATGACCTGCCGCGACACCCCGGTGACATCGCCTATCCCCCGCTTGCATTCAACCCGCCGAGCCCGTCGGAGTGCCGCACGACGCTGCCGGACGGCACGCCGGTCTTCCTCGCTCCGTCGAAGGAGTTCCCGCTGATCAACCTCGTGATCACCTTCAAGGGCGGCAGCAACCTCGATCCAGCCGGCAAGTCCGGCTTGGCCGCGATGACCGCCAGCCAGATGCGCCTGGGCGGCACGGCATCGATGAAGGCCTCTGATCTCGACGAGCGCCTCGACTTCCTGGCCACCAAGATCGGCATCTCGTCGAGCGATTGGTCCTCGTCGGCGAGCCTGAACTGCCTCGCGAGCACGTTCGACGAGAGCCTTGCGCTGCTGGTCGACATGCTGAAGTCGCCGGGCTTCGATGCGCCGAAGCTCGAGGTCGCCGTGGCCGAGGCCATGAGCGAGATGAAGAAGCGCAACGACAGCGCCTCGACGATCTCGGGTTCGGAGTGGCGTCGCTTGAGCTACGGAACCGAGCACTACCGCGGCCAGCAGATGACTGAGGCGGGGCTCAAGGGTTTCGATGCGGCCTCCATGAAGGCGATGGCGGTATCGATCTTCCACCCCGGCAATATGAAGATCGCAGTCACCGGCGACTTCGACCGCAAGGTCATGCTCGAGAAGCTCGCCAAGACGTTCTCCGGCTGGGCCTCGGGAGCCGAGCAAGCCAACCCGCCAGTGCCGGCAGCGTCGCTCGTTCCGGGCATCTACCACGTCGAAAAGGACATCCCGCAGGGCAAGTTCATCATCGGCCTGCAGGCGATCACGCGCGATGACCCCGACTACATCCCCTTCTTGGTGATGAACGACATCCTTGGTGGCGGCGGCTTCACGAGCCGCATCACCCAGCGCGTGCGTTCGGACGAAGGTCTGGCGTACAGCGCAGGAAGCCAGTTCTCGGCCGAGGTGTTCTGGCCCGGGCAGTGGCGCGCCAGCTTCGAGAGCAAGAACGCGACCTGCGCGCTCGCCGCAAAGCTCGTGCTCGAGGAAATGGCCCGCATCCGCAGCACGCCGGTCACGGCGCAGGAGCTGGACACGGCCAAGAAGTCGTTCATCGAGACCTTCCCCGAGACCTTCAGCAGCCGCGATACGACCCTCGGCGTCTTCATGAACGACGAGTGGACCAAGCGCCCCAACGGCTACTGGACGACCTTCCGCGATCAGGTCGCCAAGGTCACCCCGGCCGATGTGCAGCGCATGGCGCAGAAGTACCTCGATCCCTCGAAGGTCACGATCCTCGTGGTCGGGAAGTGGGACGAGATCGCCAAGGGCGACCAGGGCGGCCGCGCGACGATGGCGATGCTCGAGAAGGACCTCGGTCCGGTCAAGCACCTGCCGCTGCGCGATCCAATGACGCTCGCGCCACTGCCGATGAAGTGAACGTGCACAGCCGGCCCCGCCGGCGGAATTGCACATGATGGGCGCTCAGGCCTGACGGCCGAGCGCCCATTTCATTTCCGGCATGCGCAGCAAGGCGCCGCAACCGAGGAACGCAAGCCCGCCAGCCGTCGTGAGCACGGCCAGTTCGATGGCGCGCGCGGTCCAGCCGTCGCCGAGATCGACAGCCAGATCGACCGCCCACAGCACCGCCGCCATCACGCCCGCACACAGCAGCGAACGCAGCGCCGAGCGCAGCACGCTGGCGTCGACGCCCTGTCCATGGCGGATCCGCAGGATCCTCGCGAGCACCACGCATTGCACCACCGCACAGAAGGCCGTGGACCAAGCCAAACCGGTCTCGCGCAGCGGGGTCCAGATCAGGGCGAGGTTGAGGGCGAGGTTCAGGCCGACCATCACGAGGCTCACGCGCAACGGCGTGCGCATGTCCCCGCGCGAGTAGAAGGCCCGCGTGAAGACGTGGTTGGCGCTGTACGCCCAGACGGCCGGGGCGTAGGCGATGAGCGCTGCCGCGACGCGCCCGGTGTCATCGGCCGTGAAGGCAGCACCCTGGAACGTGGTCGCCGTCAGCGGCACCGCAACGAGCATGAGGCCGGTGCCCGCACCGACGCCAATGAAGAGCGTGAGGCGGACCCCGCGCCGCAGGATGTCGCCGAACGCGGCATCGTCCTGTGCGGCAGCCAGCCGCGGGAAGATCGCCGTCGCGATGGCGATGCCGAAGACGCCAAGCGGGAACTCGTAGAGCCGCTGTGCATAGTTCAGCGTCGTCTGCGCGCCCGCATCGAGCGGATAGTCGAACCCCATGATCGTCGGGCCGACGACCGATGGCCAGCTCGCGATGAGGCTGTCGACGAAGGTGTTGAGCTGCAGCACGCCGAGACCGAGTGCCGTGGGGACGAAACGCCCGAGCACCGTCCTGAAGGAAGCGCTCGCGGCATCGGTACGGCCGTGGGGCCACGCGCCTGCCCGCCGCAGCGCCCAGGCGCTCCAGGCGACCTGCACGATGCCCGCGGCGAGGACCGCCCACGCAATCGTGCGGAAGGCGGCCGGGCCGTCGACGCCGTGCCAGTGGGCGCCGAGGAACGCGCCGGCGACCATGCCAAGATTCAGGATGATGGGAGCGGCCGCCGTGGGGGCGAAGATGCCGCGGACCTGCAGCACCGCGCCGACGAGCGCGACCAGGCAGACCATCGGCATGTAGGGCAGCATGATGGCCATCAGGTCCTGGACAAGCTCGGCATCCGGCCGGTCGAGCAGCCCCTCCACGGCCATGAGCAGGACGATGCCCGCGCCCGCGACCACGGTCATGCCCATCGCGAACCGCCCCAGCACCATGGCTGACAACGCGCGGGCCGATGCGGGGTCGTCGCGATCCAGGCGCGCGTACTCAGGCAGGAAGGCCGCGCTCAGCGCACCCTCGCCGAAGAGCCGCCGAAACAGGTTCGGCAGCTGAAAGGCGAAGAAGAACGCATCGGTGATGGCGCTCATGCCGAACAGCCGGCTCATCGCCGCCTCGCGGACGAGCCCGGTCACCCGGCTGACCATCGTCATCAGGCTGACAGTCCGCGAGTCTCGTTCGAGCGTTCCAGCCATGTGGTAGGGTGATCGGCATGAAGCGCGCGCTTGGTGC
>SYIB01000066.1 GCA_005798965.1 Planctomycetia bacterium | reverse complement strand
TGACTACGGTTTCAGCGGTGGCGACGGTCCCCCCACGGCAGACAAGCTCTTCATCGCGCTCGCCCGCGAGGGCCCGGCGGTCGGCGTGCACGTGCTGGCGACCGTCGACACGGCCACGAACATGGGGCGCGTCCTCGATCGCAACGGCTTGCGCGAGTTCGACAACCGGGTGCTCTTCCAGATGAGCGCCACGGATTCGAGCACGATGGTCGATTCACCCGCCGCATCACGGCTGGGCCCGGAACGCGCCATGCTCTACAACGAGGAGCTGGGACTTGCCGAGAAGTTCCGCTTCTACGCCTCGCCCGATCGCTCATGGCTCGAGGCGACGGTGGCTCGGCTCCGTGCCGGCGCCTGAGGGCTGACAAGGTCCTCCCACAACCGCTCGAGCCGCTGCTCCGAGTGCCCGGGAGCAGCGTGGTCCTGCGCGAACACGCTGAGCTCCCACTCAAGTTCCGCGTTGCGGAAGGCTTCGGCAGCCCCGTGGCTCGATGGACCGGCTGATGCGGCCATCGCGCGATCGCGCCACGAAAGCACACGCTCGAGGTTCGCTTCATCCCGTGCTGCACCGCGGTCCTCGATGCGTTGCAGGCGCGCTTCGAGTGCGGCAAGCCGTCGTGGGATCGCTTCCCATGCTTGCCAATTCAGGGTGCGCGCAGCATCCGTTGGCAGGACGCGCGCATGCATCGCACGGACATCGTCGATCGATCGTTGCCACGCCGCCGGGGCTGGCGCCGCGAGTGCTCGGCAGATGCGCTGATCGATCCGCCAGACCGCGATCGCCAGCGGCAGCGCGTCGTGGACGAAGGCCCAGGCCCGTTCACCGATCCCGGCCACGCAGGCGTGGAAGGCATCGCGATCGCGAGGCGGCGCGCCCGGAGGAAGGGCCTTGAGGATCGCGAGTCGGCTGGCTTCGGCGACCACGTGCGGTTCGAGCAGCCGATGGCTTGCAGCGGCGCAGGCCTCGTTGAACGATGGATGATGGCGGATCTGTTCTGCCAGCCGCGGCTCGAGGGCATCGAGCGTGAGCTCCCGAACGGCTGCGGCGTGCACTGCCTGCGCCTGCATGGTGTCGGGCTCGATCAGGAGTGTTGCGCCCCCTGCCGTGGCATGCAGTGCCGGATAGCCCGCCAGCGAGTGCCCAGCAAGCTCGATCTCGACCGAAGCTGGCAGTGCTGGCCAAGGCCAGTCATGCGAGGATCGTCCCAGCCAGGAGCTCCACCCCATGGCCTCCATCGAGGCTTCGTGCCAGGCCGATCGTGCCGCATCGTGATGCCTGGACTGCAGTGCGCGAAGGTCTCGCGAACGCTCGATGATGCCCGTGGGTCCACGGACGGTGAAGACGATGCGCAGGTGCGGCTCGAGGGCATCGAGCGCAAGATCGGTCGGTTGCACCGCAAGGCCTGTGTAGGACGAGAGCCAGGTGGCGAGGCGACCACGGAGTGAACCCGTGCGGTCGGCCACATCGGCCGCGGCCTCGCGAGCCACATCGGCGGCGGGAATGCAACGCGTGCGGATCCGCTTGGGCAGCGTCCGGATGAGGGCCTCGATGAGTTCATCGTGCAGTCCCGGCACCAGCCAGTCGTAGGCGTCGGGATCCGCGAGCCCGAGCACCGCCAGAGGCAGTTGGGCCTCGATGCCGTCGGTCGATGCGCCCGGATCGTGGTGGTAGTGCAGTGGAATGTGCAGGCCGTGGTCATCAAGCGCGTCGGGATACGCGCTGGGTTCCTGCGCGCGATCGGGATCGGCGAGCAGGTCGTGCTCTGCCATGCGCAGGCTCGCTGTGTTCCGCTGATCGCGCAGCCATGAGCGGAAACTCGGCCAGGCATGGAGTTCCGGGGGCAGTCGGGCGTCGTAGAACTCGAACTCGCTGCCGCGACCCGCGACAAGATCGTGTCGCCGCTCCCGCTCCTGCCGGGCGAGCAGCCGTTCGCGCAGGGCAATGTTGTCGGCAATCGGCGCGCAGGAACCTGGAAACTCGCCATCGATCAGGGCGCTCTGGATGAAGACCTGCCGAGCGCCCGGGGGGTCGATCAGGCCGAACGGCACGCGGCGTCGTGGGATCAGCGTGAGTTCGCCCATGGTGGCCCGCTCCCAGGCTGCGACGTGGCCAGTCTCGACGCGCCAGTGCGGCTCGCTGACGGAGCGATCGACCATGTGCGGCGCCACGGCTTCGACCCACTCCGGCCTGATGCGGCACGCATCGCGCAGCCAACGGCGTGCCGTTTCGACGACTTCGACCGCGACGATCCAGCGGGCCTGTGCCTTCGCGAGCGCGCTCGATGGATGCAACTCTGCGGTCTGGCCGCTCGGCAGGCGGTACGTGCCATCCTCCTGGCGATGCGCAACGTGCGAGACGAATCCAGCCAGGATGGTGCGGTGCACGCGCTCGGGGTCGCTCTCCTCGGCAAGTGGCGGGACCGTGGCGGTGAGTCGCTCGGTGGCGAGGCGCTTGAGCTGGGCATGCAGTTCATCCCACTCCCGCATCCGCATGGGGCTGAGGAATCGTTCGGCACACCAGCGTCGTCGGGCGCTTGAGCCGAGTTCGGAGCAGGCGGCCTTCCACGCACGCCAGAGCTTGAGCGTGCTCATGGCATCGCTGCGCTCATCGCGCAGGAGCGCATGGGCCAGGTCAGCGCTCGCGGCGGATCCCGCAGGTCGATCGCGTGGGTCCTGGATCGCCATGCGAGCGGCGAGGATGAGGGCCTCGGCGAGGCAGGTGTTGGCATGGCCTGCCAGGATGGTGCGTGCGATGCGCGGATCGAGCGGCCACTGCGCGAGGTCGCGACCCATCCG
>SYIB01000009.1 GCA_005798965.1 Planctomycetia bacterium | reverse complement strand
GCCGATTCAGCGAGCCTGCGGGCGTTGGTCAATCGCGCCCGTACATGCCAGTCCGCCAGGCAGGGCAGCGTGCTCAACGCTGCGCTCGCGTCATCGAGCCTCGATCGTTGCGGTGGGATCACGGCGCCAGCCGCGGCGGTCCTGTCCGAGTCCATGACTGGGCTGGGGCTCTCGGCCCGCGCGTATGACAAGGTCCGTCGCGTGGCACGCACGATCGCTGACCTTGAGGGGAGCGACCGCGTCGAGCCCGAACATGTGCTCGAGGCCGTGCAGTACCGCCAACTCGATCGCAGCAGCGGCGCGCTGGTTGATTATGCCGGGTCGGGCTAGCTGGACAGGTTCCGCGATCATCCGCCACGGCTCACTCAAGCCCGGGCGTGAAACCGTGGCCCATCGTGTTCTCTTGGGCGCTCACTCAAGCCCAGGCGCGAAGCCGCGGCGCATCGTGTTCTCGCACACGCACCTCGGTTCCACGAAATGCAGCAGGTAGTCGCGGCCGCCGGCCTTGCTGCCGAGCCCGCTCATGCCGAACCCGCCGAAGGGCTGGCGCCCCACGAGCGCGCCGGTGATCCCACGGTTCAGGTACAGGTTGCCCACGCGGAACTCGCGGCGCGCACGCACCAGGTTCGCCGGTTTGCGGCTGTAGACACCGCCGGTGAGCTTGTACTCGCCCTGGTTGGCCAGCTCGAGCGCGTGATCGAAGTCCCGCGCCCGCATGACGGCCAGCACGGGCCCGAAGATCTCCTCGCGAGCGAGCCGGTGATGCGGCTCGATGCCACTGATGATGGCCGGGCCCACGTAGGGCTTGCCCACGCGTTCGGCCAGGCCCGCCGGGACCGAAAGCTGGGTCTCGAGCTTGCCTTCGGTGCGACTGAGCTCCACATACGACGCGATCTTTCGTGCTGCATCAGCGTCGATGACCGGGCCGATGTCGGTTCCGGGCAGGGTTGGATCGCCCACGACCAGCGCCTGGGTCGCGCCCACGAGCCGATGCAGGAACGCATCGTGCGCTGAGTCGACCACGATCACGCGGCTGCAGGCCGAGCACTTCTGGCCGCAGAACCCGAAGGCCGATTGCCGCACGCCGAGCACGGCCTCGTCAAGGTCGGCGCTCGCATCGACGATGATCGCATTCTTGCCGCCCATCTCGCAGACGACCTTCTTCACGAAGCCGTCGCCGGGCATGCCGCAGGCCGACACGATGTCCAAGCCGACCGCCTTCGAGCCGGTGAAGGCCACGAGCGCCGTGCGCGGATGGCGCACCAGCGCGGCCCCGACGGTCTCGCCTTGGCCTGCGATGAAGTGCAGCACATCCCGCGGGGCCCCGGCCGACCAGAGGATGTCGCACAGCAACTTCGCGATCCCCGGCGTCTGCTCGGCTGGCTTCACGATGCAGGTGTTGCCCGTGACGAGTGCGGCCACCGCCATGCCGCAGCAGATTGCGAGGGGGAAGTTCCATGGAGCGATGACGACGGCCACTCCCCGTGGCTGGTGCCACTGCTCGTCGAGCTCGCCGACGAAGCGCCCAAGGCGCTGCGCCGCAAAGAGCCGGCACGACTCACGGGCGTAGAACTCGCAGAAGTCGATGGCTTCGCAGACATCTGCATCGGCCTCGCGCCAGGTCTTGCCGCTCTCGCGGATGATGATGGCGCTGAGTTCATCACGTCGTTCGCGCATGGCCTGCGCTGCGCGCACCAAGACGGCGGCACGCGAGCGGTGCTCGGCAGCGCACCAGGCAGGGAAGGCCCGGGGCGCGGCCTCGACCATCGCGCAGGCCTGGTCGATGGTGCCGTCGTTGGCGACGTGAGGCACGCGTGCGGCGGCGAGCGCAGTGGCGAACCGTTCACGCATGTCCTGGCGCGAGAAGTCGCGCATGGGTTCGGTGTAGAAGGGCCGTCCGTCGCCCACGCCACCGACCGCATCGCTGAGCGCGTGGCGCTCGGGCGCCGCCTCGAGCCGCGCCGTCGCGCTGACCGGATCGGGGCGGGCAGGATCGGCAAGCAGCGTGTCAGCGCTCGCGTTGTCGAGGAAGCCTGCCTTGAGCCAGCTTTCGTTGCTGGTGTTCTCGAGCAGGCGACGCACCAGGTACGCCATGCCCGGCACGAGCTCGCCGACCGGGACGTACTCGCGGATGCGCAGGCCCAGGTCGACCGCTGCCGCCTTGAGCTCGTCGGCCATGCCATGCAGCATCTGCAGTTCGAGTGCGCTGGCGGGCAGGCTGCGGCGTTCCAGTGCCGTCATGGCTGCGGCGATCGAGCGTGCGTTGTGGGAGCCCAGCGCAAGCTTCACGCCGCCTTCGCCTGCGGTGGTGGGGGTGCTGGCGATGAACTGCGCGGCCATGCGCTCAAAGCTCGCATCGGTGTCGCGCTTGGCGCCCCAGACCGGGCTTGCCCAGCCCTGCTGTTCGGCGTGGATCGTTTCGTAGTCCCAGTACGCGCCCTTGACCAGGCGCACCGTGACCTGACGACCGGTGCGGCGGCTCCAGTCGATGATGCGCGCGGCATCGTCCTGCCCGCTGCGCAGGTACGCCTGCATCGCCAGGCCCGCCGGGAACGCATGGCGTTCGCACGCGCGCATGAAGAGTTCGAGCGTCAGGTCCTTGAGCGCGAACTGCTCCATGTCGAAGTTGACGAAGACGCCCTTCGATGCCGCAGAGGCCAAGATCGGGTCGAGCGACTCGAGCAGGCCCTGGATCGAGCCCTCCGTATCGATCGGATCCACGCGCGCCGAGAGCGACGAGATCTTGATGCTCACGTTCGTTCGGGGAATCGCGCCGAGGTGATCGCTGTCGAGCCGCGCGTTGTGGGCCCAGCCTGCGACCGTGGACGGCAGGTTGTTGACGAGGTCGAGGTACTTGGCCCGGTACGCGGTGGCCTCGTCATCGCTGACGCAGGCCTCGCCCAGCAGGTCGACGCTGAAGGCCAACCCTTGCTTCCAAAGCGATTGAAGGGTCGGCAGGGCGCTCTGTGCGTCGGTGCCAGCAATGAACTTGCCGGCCATGGCGGTGATCTGGCCCTCCATGCCCCAGTTCATCAGCCCCTTGAAGAGCCCGCCGGCCTTCATGCCCAGCTCGAAGCCCGGCGGCGCCTTCACGCCCGGCTGGGCCATGTAGTCGGCCAGGTGCTCGTGCACGGCTTCGGACGTACGCAGCATGGGGTAGCAATCGACGAAGCGGAAGAGCTGCACCTTGAAGGCTTCATCCTTCATGGACCAGTCCATGAGCTTGTTCGACCAGACCGCCGCGCTCAGGAGCGAACCCTTGTTGCGTCGTGCACGGTCCAGGAACTGCCCCCCGAGCTCGCGGATCCGTGCCTCGACGGCACTCGATGGCGCGCTCGCGGCTGGCACTGCGGGGGTGGGACGGCGCTTGGTGAAGAAGCCCATGTCGTGGCAGATCCTAGGGGTGCGGCGGGCCCTTGATCATAGGGCGCACGACCGTGATGGCGCGGCCGTAGCTCGCCACGCATTGGCGTGCCGCCCCATCCCAGCCAATGCCGCGGACCTCGAATTCGCCGTGGTCCTGCAGTGTCCGCTGCAAGGGGGGGTGGCGCAGCACGGCCACGATCTTGTTGGCGATGTCGTCGACATCCCAGAAGTCGACCTTCAGCGCATGCATGAGGATCTCGCTCACGCCGCTGTTGCGGCTGATGATGACCGGCACGCGGTGCCCCATGGCCTCGAGCGGTGCGATGCCGAAGGGCTCGCTCACGCTGGGCATGACGTACAGGTCCGCCATCGAGAAGACGCGGGAGATGTCGCGGCCGCGCAGGAACCCCGTGAAGGTCATCTTTCCGCCGATGCCCAGCTGCGCCGCGAGCTCGATCATGCGCTGGGCCTGGTCGCCGCTGCCCGCCACCACGAACCGCACGTCCTCCATCACCTCGAGCACGCGCTTGGCTGCACGCACGAAGAACTCGGGCCCCTTCTGCATGGTGATCCGGCCGAAGTACAGCACGATCTTCTCGTGGCGCTCGATGCGCTTGATCCCCGCCTGTGCCGGATCCAGATCCACGCCGTTGTAGACGACGTCGATCTTCTCGGCAGACACGCCGTAGCGGTTCGTGCAGAGGTTCTTGGTGAGCATGCTCACCGCGATCACGCGCGCGGCCGCGTGCATGCCCCGGCGCTCGATGTTGTAGACGAGCTGGTTGACGTGCTCGCCGCTGCGGTCGAACTCGGTGGCGTGCACGTGCACCACCAGCGGCTTTCCCGTGAGCCGGGCCACGGCGATGCCCGCGGGGTAGGTCAGCCAGTCGTGTGCGTGGATCACGTCGAACTCGAGACTGCGCGAGGCCTGCACGCAGAATTGCGCGTAGCGCTCGCTCTGGGCGATGAGGTCGCCGCTGTAGTCGGCGGCACCCACGATCGGTGCGGCCTCGGCAGGAGCAGGGTCGGGGCGGTGCGGTGCGAGGAAGTCCGTGAGCGGGACCAAGGCGCCGCCGTCTGCTGGAATCCGAAGCGTTCTCAGCACCTCAGGTGCTGCACCGACTTCATGGATCCAGCGCGCCACCGCCTCGGCACGCGCCGCGGAGTACGGGGCATCGGCGATCACCGGCAGCTCGAGCAGGCGCGCCTGGAGGAACTCGCGCAAGTGCACCTCATCGATGAAAGTCGGCGGGCTCCCCGCGGCTGGCGCCGCCTTGGGCTGCTTCGGTGTTGGCCGAGATGCTGTCGCCACCGCCTGATGTACCGTGGCCTGATCATGGCGCACGAAGCGTGCCCCGGCCTCGGGCGCCAGGAGGTTCACATGCGATGCGAACGAGCGGTCCACGCTCTTGGGCAGCACGAAGGTCACAGGCACGCCATCGGCGTCGAGCGCCTTCGTGAGTCCGTAGCACGCCGTGCCGAGGCCTCCCGTGATGAAAGGCGGGAACTCCCATCCGAGCATCAGCACGCGCGGTGCTGGCATCACTCGTCCTCGTCGCCGCCGCCCATGTCGCCGAGCTGGCGGAAGGCGGCCTCGTACGCGAGCAGGAAGAGCAGCGCGCTGCGGTCATCGGCCTGGGGGACCTCGTTCTCGAAGACGTACTCGCGCGCATCGTTGCGGAAGTGACGGATCTTCGGGACCTGTCCATCGCCGCCGAGCTCGACCAGTTCCTCGGCCACGAGCTCCTCGACCGAATCGCCGAAGTGCACCAGGTCGGTCTCGATCGACTCGCTCAGCCAGCGATCCGCCGTCCGGAGCCGCACGGTCACCTGGCCGCCAAGCGCGTGCAGCGAGTAGATGGCAGGGGCCGCAGCCTCGAGTGCCGTGCATTCGAGGTCGGTGCCGTGCAGGGTGACGCTGGCGAAGACGCCACTCTCGGTGGCCTTGGCTGCGATGGCGTTCAGGTCAATGCTCATGGTGCCTCGGTGGGGGCGGAAATGGTAGCGGTTTCAGGCGCGGTGGGACCGGCTCGCTAGGATCCGGACCATGGCGACCGAGTCATGGACGACCCGCGGCCTGCGCGACTGGATGCGCGGGTTCCTGCAGCAGAAGGGCATCGAGAGCGCGCCCGCGTGCACGGACCTTCTTCTGGCCCATGTCGCCGGCTGTGAGCGCATGCGACTCTACATGGAACCTGAACGGCCGTGGACGGCGGATGAGCTGGCGTCGCTTCGCGCACTGGTCGCCCGGGCCGGCCAGCACGAGCCCGTGCAGTACCTCGTCGGCTCGTGGGGCTTCCACGCAGGCGACTTCGAGGTGGCGCCGTGCACCCTGATCCCGCGGCCGTCCACCGAGACGCTCGTCGATGCCGCTCTGGAGTGGATCGTCGCCCAGCCGGCAGGTGCCGTCCGGTCGGCGGTGGATCTGGGCACGGGCACCGGCTGCATCGCGCTCAGCATCCTGCGCGCGTTGCGCGGTCGCCAGCGCAAGGATCGTGTGCTCGCGCGTGCCGCTCGGTCGAGCGCAGCCGAGCCCCCGATTGAGGGTCAGCCGGACGATGCGCCGTCGGCCGAGCAGGCGTCCACTCGCGCGGTGCAGGCCGCAGACGGTTCATGGCCCGCGTTCGTGCTCACCGACCTCGTGAGCGAGGCGATCGAGCTCGCTCGCCGCAACGCGCAACGACACGGGTTGGCTGAGCACTGCGTGTTCCGCGTCGGCGATGCTTGGTCGGCGATGGAGCGAACGGATGGCCCGTTCGACCTGGTGGTCTCGAACCCGCCTTACATCAGCGATGCGGAGTTCTCCGAACTCGCGCCCAACGTGGCCCAGTGGGAGCCGCGCACGGCGCTGCACGGGGGTGCCGATGGGCTTGATGTCGTCGAGCGCATCGTCAAGGGCGCAACGGCCCGCATGAGGCCGGGGGCATTGCTGCTGGTGGAGATCGCGGCCAGCCAGGAGCGTGCAGCCATCGACCTGGCCCGTGACTGCGGATTCCGGGATCCCATGGTGCTCCGCGACAGCGATGACTTGCCGCGCGTCCTGCGTGCGGTCACGCCCGGCTGATGAGTGCCTTGCGGACTTCCTCGATCAGTTGCGATGCCTGAAACGGCTTGAAGAGGCAGCACTGAAGGCCTTCCTGGCTCGAGCGCACGATCGAGTGATTGGGGTCGTAGCCGAAGCCGGTCATGAGCAGGACCGGCGTGCCGGGGCTCATGTCGCGCGTGCCTCGGAAGACCTCGTAGCCGTTGCGGTCGGGCATGCGGACATCGGATACGACGAGGTCGTACGGTCTCCGGTCCGCGATCGCGCGCGCCACCGCATCGAGCGCACCTCCGCCGTCGGCCCTGACATCGACGCTCGCACCGGCTTCCCCGAGGATCGACTTGATCGCATCGCGCACGCCGGGCTCATCGTCGGCGACGAGGATCCGCTTGCCGGCGATGACGGGATCGGGTTCGGAGCGGCGCTCGATCTTGTCGATGCCCAGGACCGTCTGCGGACCTCCGGTGGCGCCGCGGATGCGCGCCTCAAGGGTCTCAAGCGCGGCCTCAAGGCGCTCGTGAGCATCGAGCTTGCCTGCAGCAACGCCGGTCGCCGCTTCGCGCACGAGCTGCATGGGAATCGCGATCTCATCACGGACGATGCCACTGATGCGCTCACTGGTCGTGGAGCGCTCCACGATGAGCATGTCCAGGATGTTCAGCGCCATGGCCACGTAGCGCCCGTAGGTCTCCAGCCCGACCTGGTCCTCGTCGCCGAAGGCGAGTTCGCGCACGCTTTCCACGTTGATCACGCCGATCACGCGCTCGTGCAGGAGCAGGGGCACCGTCAGTGAGGAGCGAGCCAGCGGAAGCCCGGGCAGGTAGTTGGGATCGCGCGCCGGATCGTTGCAGATGTAGGAGCGGCCGCTCGAGGCGACCAGTCCCGAGATCCCGTGGCCGATCGGTTCGGCGTTGATCGACTCGCCGATGCGCAGTGGATCGAGACCGTGCCCGATCACGAGCTCGAGCTGGTTGGTCTTGCGGTTGCGCAGCCGGACTTCGAAGTGCGCGAAGCTGAAGATCGACCCCATCGTGGCCTCGATCTTGCGCTCGATGAGCTGCAGCCGTTCCGCCACGTTGAGCGGGTTCACGATGTGCGCGTCCAGGTCGAGCAATTCGCCGCCGGCGGCATCGACTTGGTCCATGCGAGCCGCCAGCCGCTGCCGCACGGTGGCATCGACGAGCACCGCCACCATCCGGTCGGAGCCCAGGCTCGTGGCCACGACCTCCCAGGAGTGCTCGCCGCAGCTGAAGCGCCGACGCCAGGCGCGACGTGACTCGGCCGCCATGTCGGGGATCAGGGTGCGCGCAAGATCAGCGAGCGCGCGCAGCGTGGCTGCATCGAGCTGCGCCACGCGCTGGCTCATCCAGTGGATCTCTCCGTGCACGTCGACGATGGCGATGCCATCGCCGATCTCGTTCAGCATGGTGATCGCCTGATCAGCTCCGGGACCTGCGGGGACATTCGACATCGTGAGATCGAAGTCTACCCGCGTGTGGCCTTCCAACGCAGTCCGTACACTCACGAACAAGGACTCCGCACTGTGATCGAGGTCGATTCGCTGCATCGAAGGTTCGGCACCGTGCACGCACTGCGCGGGCTGTCCTTCTCGGTGGGGCCGACTGGCGTCTGGGGCTTGCTCGGTCCCAACGGCGCTGGCAAGACGACCACGCTCCGCATCCTGTCGGGAACGCTGGGCGCCGATGCCGGTCGGGTCCGCGTGGGCGGGCTGGATCCGTGCGAGCCCGCGGCGAGGGTGCGGCTCGGCACGCTGCCCCAGCGCAGCCCTCTCCCCAGTGACCTTTCGGTGCGTGAGTACCTCGCGTTCCGGTGTGCGCTGGCGGGGGTGCCGGCCGCAGAACGATCGTCGGCGATCGCGCGCGAGCTCTCGCGGTGTGGCCTCGACACGGTGCAGGACCGTCTGTGCGGAGCGCTCAGCTCTGGCTTCCGTCAGCGGGCTGGTCTGGCGGCGAGCCTCGTGCACGCCCCCCGCGTCGTGCTGTTGGACGAGCCGAGTGCCGGTTTGGATCCCGTGCAGGCGCAGGCCTTCCGCGCCTTGCTCCGCGATGTGGGGCAGTCCGCGCTCGTCCTCGTGAGCAGCCACGTGCTGGCCGAGGTCGAGCAGTCGTGCGAGGGCGCCGTGCTCATGGACCATGGTGCCACCGTCGCGCAGGGCACGCTGGCCGAACTTCGCGCCATCGGCGCGGAGGGTGCCGCGTTCGTCATCGAATGGCAGGGTTCGCGCCCGAACCTGGGTGAGGGATGGTGTGAGGCCAATCCCGAAACGCTTGACGGCGGCTGGTGCAGGCTCCGGGCCCGGAGCGCGCTGCCGGATGCACAGGACAGGCTCGCCCACGCCGTGCAGGGAGGCGGTCGGCTCGTGCGGCGGATCGAACGCGAACCCGATGCGCTTGAGGCGGTCTTCGCCCGTCTTGTCGGAGGCAAGCGATGAGCGCCTTCGTCGGCATGGTGCGGCGCGAACTCATCGCGCTCGTCGGCACGATGTCGGGTTGGACCGTGCTCGCGGTCGTGCTGGCGATCGGGCTCGTCGTCACCCTGCAGTCAGTCCTCGTGGATGGTGCACTCCTGGACCTTCGTCCGGCGCTGGTCGCCGTGATGTGGTCCATGCTGCTGCTGGCACCTGCGCTCGGGATCCGGGCCACCGTGACGGAGCGTCGGACCGGACTGTGGGAAGTGCTCCTGGCCACGCCCGCGACGGCGCGCGTCCTCACCGCCGGGCGCTGGTGCGGCGCCGTGCTGGTGTCCACGGCCATCGCGGCGGTGGCGTGCGGTGCGTGCGGTCTGCTGGCATGGATCGCGTCCGCGCCTGACTGGGGAGCCGTGGCCGCGGCCGTGATGGGCATCGCGTTGGCATCGGCTGCCATCATGGCCTGGACGCTTGCGATTGGAGCACTCGCTGGATCCGCCGAGGCTGCGTATGCCCTCACGCTTGCCTGCGCTGCAGGCTGGGCGATCGTGACGGGTGCGCTCACGGGCGCGAGCGTGCCGTGGGTTGCCGATGCCGGCTTTGCGCTCAGCCCGCTCCACCGACTCGATGACTTCCTGCTTGGTCTCGTCGATCTCTCGAACGTCGTCATGTTCGTCGGGCTTGCCGCGGCCGGCCTGGGCTTGGCCATCGGACTTGGTGCGACCGAGGTCGCGCGTTCGGCGCAGGACTCAGGCTTGCGCCGTTGGGCGATGCCGGCGGCGCACGGCGGAGCCTGGTGCGTGATCGCGCTGGCCGCCTTCGCGCTCGCGCGCAGCCCGATGGCGCGGGTGCAGTCTGACTGGACGCGTGCGGGACTCTTCGAGATCAGTCCATCGACGCGCGATCTGCTCGCCTCGATCAAGGGTGACTGGCGCATCACGCTCGTGGCTCCAGGCGACATCGACGCCGAGGTCCGGCTGCAAGTCGGCCAGGTGCTGGGCGCGTTCGATGATGCAGCGCGCACGGCTGGCCGCGAGCTGTCGGTGGCCAGTTTCGATCCCGCGGCTCCCGGCGATGCGCCGGCCTACGGCGTGTGGCTCGAGGAGCTCGACCGGCGTTTCGCGAGCGACCAGCGTGCCTATGACCAGGCGCTCGGACGCGCAGCCGAGGACCTCGATGCGTTCGAGCGATTCGCGGCGGCCGTGAGGCCGGACCTGCGCGAGACCGTCGCCGCGCTTCCTGCCGCAAGCGCTGACCGGACCTCGCTCGACCAGGTCCGCGGCCTCTTTGATCAGCTTTCCGAGCAATTCCCGGCATTCCGCCAGCGCATCGATGGCTTGCGCGTGGCGAGCGAGGAACGACCGTTCCCGGATCGCGCGGGCGCGGTACGAGCCTACGAGGAACTCTTCCGCGCATGGTCGCAGCAGCTTGTGGGCATCGCACGTGACCTGGTCGAGCGATCCGTGGGTGACGATGTGCCCGATGCGCTGCGGGCGTTCGTTGCTGAGCACGCGCGAGCCTTCGATGCGCAGGGGCAGTCGCTGCGCCTGGCGCAGGATCGACTGCTGCTCTTGCCGCAGGATGAGCCGGGCCGGCTCGCCGAGGCGATCTCTCGCGGTGCCGCCGCCGTGATCGAGGGGCCGAGCGGCGTGGCGGTCCTTCCCGGGTGGCAGCTCTTTCCTGCGGCGGTTGGTGAACGCGCGCCGGATCGACGCTTCCGCGGTGAGGAAGCGATTGCTGCGGCCATGCGTTCGCTGCAGTCGAACGAGCGGCTGTGCGTCGTGCTCGTGCATGCCGAGCAGCGTTCGATGATGAAGCCATCGGTGAATGGCGCGGACCTCTCAGCGCTTGTCGATGCCGTGAGGCTCGGCCGCGGTGAGGTCCTCGAGTGGATCGTGACCGCGGGTGGTGAACCCACCGGTGCCGAGGGCGCACGTCGGGCGTACCTGATCGTGCCGCCCAATGAGCGTGCGGTCGGCGAGCCATCGCGGCGTGAGCGTGAACTGCTGTCTGCCACGCGTCGCTTGATCGAGCGCGGGGATCCCGTGATCCTGTCGATCGGGCCGAGCGTCCGAGCGCTGGCCGGACAGGAGGATCCGTGGGCCGGACTGGCCGCTGCACTCGGAGCCGGCGCGAGCACCGGAGGCATCGTGGTCGACGATGTTGCGGTGGGCGAGGGTCGTCGCGAGCCGCGCAGTGACCAGCTCTTCGCCGGGCTTCGCGGCGATGGAACGCTGGCGCGCGCGCTCGATGGCCAGCGCGTGCGATTGCCGTCGGTCGTTGCGCTCGAACCAAGCGCAGGTGCCGTCACGCTGGCGGCGATCGATCCTGCCACCGGACGGCGCATCGATCGTGAGTGGCGCGCAGGTTCGCGTCGCCGGGGCGACGAATCGCTCGATGCACCGGTCGCTGCGATCGTGGCGCACGAGCCGGTGCCTGGGCGCCGCTCGATCGTGGTGGCGTGCCCGGATTGGATGCTCAGTGCGGTCGCCGCGCGTCGCACACCGGTGGCCGGCGGCCATCCCGCGTTGACGGATCCCGGCAACATGGCGCTGGCCACGCAAGGCGCGCTGTGGGTGGCCGGGTTGGATGCACTGATGTCGGCGTCTGCCTCCGGCCGCGAGGCCGCTCGGGTGCAGGCGGTGCCCGGACTCTGGTGGGCCCTGGGTACGCCGTGCATTGTGCTCGCAGTCGGTGCGTACATCGTTCGCCGGCGAGGTGCGGCATGACCTGGTCCATCGTGCTGCGTCGCTGGGCGCTCGCCGCGCTGCTTATCGTGGCGGCCGTCATCGCGTGGCGCGGTGGGGGCGGTGCACGTTCGACAGGCCTTGCGATCGCGGGGATCGATGCCGGGACGATCGATGCATTGACGGTCGCATCGAGGGGGAGTGCCTCGACCTTCACCGCCGATGGGCTGTCGTGGCAGCAGGTCGATCCGTACCGATGCGTTGCGGATGCGCTGGCGATCCGCGACACGCTCGATGTGCTTGCAGCGTTGCCCGCGTATCAGTCTTTCGCGGTCGATTCGGTCGATCCGGCCGCGCTGGGCCTCGATCGGCCGGTGGCGACGCTCGATCTCGCCGGTCCGGGCGGCGCGTATCGCATTGAACTGGGTCGCCGTGCGCCAGCCGGTCGTGCCTGGGTGCGGGTCGGTGATCGCATCATCAGCACAAGCGATGCGCTGCACGCACTCGTCGTTTCGAGCGATCCGCGGCGTTGGCGCGACCCCGCACTCTTCGAACGGCTTTCGCCCGAGCTCGACCGCATCGTGCTCAAGCAGGGAGTCGCAACCATGGTGCTTGAGCGAACAGGCCAGCGCTGGTCGATGCGCGAACCGGTCCAGACCCGGGCTGATGCCGAAGCTGTCGGTCGGCTGATCGATGCACTCTCACGGGTGCGCGCCGAGGCGTGGGTCGCAGACCTGCCTGCAGGCGACAGCGCTGACGTGGCGCGATTCGGGCTGGACTCGCCGGCGGGATCGGTGACCGTCGCCATGACCACGCGCACGATGAAGGATGGCGAGGTCATGGCCAGCACGTCGGAGCAGGCTGTGGAATGGGGCAGCGTCGTCGAGCGCGGCACCGGGCTGCGCGTGGCTCGGCGTGTGGGTTCCCCGGCAGTCGTCTCGCTCGATGAGCGCGCACTGGCCTCCATGGACCCCGCGCCTGAATCGCTGATCGACGGTCGCATGCTCGATGTCCCCACGAGTACGTTCAAGTCGATCGCCATCGACGGCCCTGCTGGCCGGTTCACGCTCGAACGGCGCGAAGGCCAGTGGTTCGTGGTGGATGCCGCGCACCCCGATGGTGCGCCCGCGCGTGATCCCGCGATCGCATCGCTCCTCGTGGCGCTCACCGAGGCCCGTGCAATGGCCATGAATGAGCAAGGCGCGCCCGAGGCGCTCGTGCGGACCTCGATCGCGGTGGTCGGTTTCGATGGCGCTGCGCTTGGGTCGCTCTCGGTCGTGCGCGAGGGCCCGGCCGGTCGCTTCGGCGTCGAATGCGGCGATGGCCTGCTGCGGATCTACTCCGAACGCATGCTGCTGCCGCTGGAGCCTGGTCAGTATGTGCGCTGATCCCCGGATCGTCGAACCAGCTTGGCAGAGGTGCGGCTGGCCCCCGCCGGGCTTGGCGGCATCACCTGGACTGTCGCGCAGGGCTTTTCACCGCGGCGTCAGGTCTTCCTGCGCAGACGCACCTCAAGGTCCTCGCCCGATCGACCCATGCTCATCGTGCGCCAGCGCGTGCAGTCGGCCAGGCGAATGGGATCGATGCCCCGCACGGGGGCCGGCGCTTCGGCGTCGCCCATCACGATCGGCGCGAGGAACACCCAGAGTTCGTCGACCAGGCCCGCATCCACGAGCTTGCCCACGAGGCCGCCGCCAGCCTCGACGAGCAGCGTGCTGACACCCAGTCGCGCGTGGAGGTCCCGCAGGAGTGCCGTCAGGCCCTCCGCGCCATCCTCGATCGCGATGACGTCGGCGCCGGCGGCGCGCAGGACATCGGCGTGGCCAGCCCGTCCGATGATCGCCTCGTGCGAGCAGGCCACCGTGAGGGGAGCCTGCGCAATCGTCTTCACCAACGCGCTCGATGCCTCGAGTTCCAAATGCCGATCAACGACCACGCGTCGGGCCCGGCGCAGGATCGGCGTGCCGCGCGCGGTCAGGCGGGGGTCGTCGGCACGCACCGTACCCATGCCGGTCAGGATCGCATCCACGCGCGCGCGCTCGCGATGCACCCGCCGACGGCTGGTCTCGCAGGAGATCCACTGGCTCTCGCCGCTGCGGGTCGCGATTGCACCATCAAGCGTCTGCGCCCATTTCGCCGTGACCCACGGCAATCGCGCGGCCACGCGCTTCACGAACGGCGCATTCAGCTCGTCGGTCTCGGGCAGTGGGTGATGCACGACCTCGATGCCTGCGGCCTCGAGCGCCTGCATGCCGCCGGTCGCGGTGGGATTCGGATCGCGCGTGGCGAACACCACGCGGGTCACGCCGGCAGCGATCAACGCATGCGAGCAGGGGCCGGTGCGACCGTGATGGTTGCAGGGTTCAAGCGTGATGTACGCCGTCGCGCCGCGTGCACGATCGCCGGCATCCGCCAGCGCATGCACTTCGGCATGGGCTTCGCCGCAGCGACGGTGCCAGCCGCGGCCCACGACGACGCCATCTCGCACGATCACGCAGCCGACCATCGGGTTGGGTTCGGCTCCGCCGTGGCCACGAAGGGCCAGGCGTGCGGCGGCGAGCAGGTGACGGCGTGGGGCGGGTTCAGCCGGCATGGCTCAGTTCCGCCTCGGGCTTGGCATCGACCAGCCGTGCCCGCACGGGCGCAGGTTGCATGGGTCCGGCCATCACGACCAGCACGTCATCGTCGCGACGGCCACGGGTCCAGCTGTCGACGAGTGAGGCCACGTGCGTCGTCACGTCCATCGGCAGATCGCGGTGCGAAAGCGTGGCCCGCAGGTTGTCCAGCCCGAGCGCTTGCCGTGCCGGATTCTGCGCCTCGATCACGCCATCG
>SYIB01000065.1 GCA_005798965.1 Planctomycetia bacterium | reverse complement strand
TGCTGGTGGTGGCTCAGGGCCACGCCGCGGGTACGCGGCCGGCGACCGAGCCAGCGGGCGCGACCTGCCTTGCCGAGCACGACGTTGGCATGGTCGGGGTTGCCGACGGCTCCGATGGTGGCCCGGCAATCCAGGCTGACTTGGCGGAGTTCGCCCGAGGGCATGACGAGCGTGCCCCAGCGGCCTTCCTTGTTGGAGAGGCGGGCAGCCATGCCCGCGCTGCGGACGAGCTTGCCGCCGCGGCCGGGGATGATCTCGACGTTGTGCACGTCCATACCGGCGGGCACGTGGGCCAGCGGCATGCAGTTGCCCGGGCGGGGATCGATGCTGCTCTTGCTGCTGGTGACGGTGTCGCCAGCCGTGAGGCCCTTGGGAGCGAGGATGTAGCGACGCTCGCCGCAGGGGTACTCGACCAGCGCGATGTGGCACGAGCGGTTCGGGTCGTATTCGATCCCGATGACCTTCGCGGTGACATCGAGCTTGTTGCGGGTCCAGTCGATGAGGCGGTAGCGGCGCTTGTGGCCACCACCCTGCTGGATGACGGTGAGCTTGCCCTGGCAGTTGCGGCCGCCGGTCTTGTGGAGCGGGCGGAGCAGGCTCTTTTCAGGGCGCTTCTTGGTGACCTCGGCGTGAATGTTCACGCTGGCGTTGCGCCGGCCGTTGGTAACACGCTTGTAGACGCGGATTGGCATCGTTCAGGCTCCGTGGCTCAGAAGAGCTCGATCTTGTCTTCGGGGTGGATGCGCACGATCGCGCGCTTGGTGACCTTGGCGGGAACCAGGCCGAACTTGTAGATGCGATCGCGGCCACGACGGTTCTGCGTCTGGACAGCCAGCACGCGGACCTTGTAGATGGCCTGGATCGCATTCTTCACATCGGTCTTGGTCGCGCGACGGTCGATCTCGAACACGTATTGGTTCGCGGCCTCGTTGGACGCGGTCGCCTTCTCGCTGAGCAGCGGACGACGGATGACGGTGGTGGCTTCCATCACTTGGTCTCCTTGGCGACGGCGCTCTGATTGGCGAAGGCGCTCTCATCGAGGAACGACTGCAGCGAAGCCTTGTCGACCACGAGGTAGCGGTGGTTGAGCAGGCCGAACGCGCAGAGCTGGTCGACGCTGCAGCAGTCCACGCCAGCAAGGTTGCGGGCGGACTTGAGTGCAGAGTCGTTGCCGGGGGCGAGCGCGACCAGGCAGGTGCGATCAACGCCGACGGCGCGGATCAGCTTGGCAAAGTCAGCGGTCTTGGGTGCCTTGAACGACAGCGAGTCGATGCACTTGACTTCGTTGTCGACGAGCTTGGCCAGCAGCGCATTGCGGTTGGCCAGTCGGCGCATCTTCTTGGGGAGCTCGGTGCGGAAGTCCTCGCGGGTGCGGGTCTTCGAGAAGGCGACGCCGCCGCCCTTGCGGTTGGGGACGCGAGCGGCACCGACGCGAGCGTTGCCGGTGCCCTTCTGCTTGTAGACCTTGCGGGTCGAGCCCTCGACCGAGCCACGGCTCTTGGTGCGGGCTGAGCCCTGCCGCTGGTTGCCGTGGGTCGTGACGTAGGCCTGCTTGAGGAGCGCAACGCGCACCTCGCCGCCGAGCGTGGCGGGGTCGATCTTGAGCGAGTCGACCTGCTTGCCTTCCTTGTTGTAGATGGGAAGTTCGATCATGGTTCTTTCCTTCGGCGGGGTCTCCCGCCATGCGCCTTGCCTGCCTTGCCCCAATCACGACCGAGGGCTCGGACCGGCTTGACTCAGGTCCAACAGTCTTGTCGCGATCCCGCGGTTCCCGGTCCGCCTGCGCCGTTGGCTCGTGGCCGGGGCGTCAGGTGAAAAGGGCCTGCGGGATCATCCAGGTCACGTGCTGGCCTGGATGCGCGCCTTTCGCTTGTAGAGCCGGTTGCTGGCTCGGATGAACAGATAGCCGTTGCTGGCCCCGGGCACAGCGCCCTTGACCAGAATGAGATTCTTGGCGGCGTCGATGGACACCACGTCGAGGCAACGGACGGTCACACGCTCGTCGCCGACGTGACCGGCCATCTTCTTGCCCTTCTTGATCTTTGCGCCGTGACCACGGTCGGTGCCGTGGCTGCCGATGGAACCCGGCGAGCGGTGCTTGCGTTCGGTACCGTGGCTGGCGCAGAGGCCCTTGAAGTTCCACCGCACCATGGTGCCGGTGAAGCCCTTGCCCTTGCTGGTGCCGATCACGTCGACGAACTTGATGCCGTCGAGGCAGCTCGCATCGATGCGCTGGCCGAGTTCGAAGCCCTTGGCTTCGTCATCGCTCGCGCAGCGGACTTCGCGGTGCACGCGCAGGGGATCGCTGCCGGCCTTGGCATCGTGGCCAATGACGGGCATGCTGGAGTTGCGGGCGGCCAGTTCCTCGAAGCCGAGCTGCACGGCTGCGTAGCCATCGGTCTCGCTGGTCTTGACCTGCGTGACGACGCAGGGACCGGCCTGGATCACCGTGACCGGGACGTTCTTCCCGTCGGCGGTGAAGTAGCGGGTCATTCCGATCTTCTTTCCGATGATGGCTGGCATGGCTTGATGCTCGGTTCAGGGACTGGCCAGAGGTCACTTGGACTTGGCCCTTGTGGGGCACTCCGGCGCGCGGGGCGCCGGATGACAGGGTGGTTCGATTACGCCTTGATCTTCACGAAGACGCCGGCGGGGACGACGAGACGGTTGAGCGCATCGATGGTGCGCGCGTTGGGTTCGGTGATGTCGATGATGCGCTTGTGGGTGCGGATCTCGAACTGCTCGCGCGACGTCTTGTCACTGACGGGCGATCGGTTGCCCGTGTAGGACTCGCGGCGCGTGGGAAGCGGCACGGGTCCAGCGACGCGCGCGCCGCTGATCTTGGCTTGCTCAACGATTTCCTTGGCGCTCGCATCGAGCACCTGGTGGTCGTAGGCTTCCATTCGGATTCGAATCCGTCCGTGCATGTTCGTTCGTGCCTTGGTTTCTAGGTTCGTTCGTCGTCTTCCCTGCAGTCGAGGCTCCAAGCGGACGCTGCGGGGATGACCCGTCCGGTTGGGGGGAATCGGCAAGAGTAGCGATCTTCCGCAATCTGTCAATGCGGGTTGAAGGCGAAAGCGAAGTGAATAGGATGCTGCAATGGCAAGCGATTTCGTTATGAGGACATGCATGCTCGCGACGGTGCTCGCGATCAGCGCCAACGCGATCGCACAAGGCTCGGCGAAAGGGGCTGCGCAGGGCAACCCGCCAGCGCAACCCCCTGCACGGTCGAAAACGCCGAAGCCAGCGAAGCCCACTGACCAAGCACAGCCCTCGACGCCACCTCGGCATGGCACTGGCACGCCAACGACGCCGACCCCAAATGAACCGATAACCACGGATCAGAAGCCGAGCAGCACAACGAAGTCCGAGAACCCTGTTCCTGCAGCCAAGCGAGCAGCCTTGCCACCCACGCTCGAGGCCAAGGCAACCGCCATCGAATCCCTGGGCATGACGTTGCACTTGCCCAAGGGCGCCGTCTTCGCGCGCGACATGCAGAGCGCGACCCCGGCCTTCGTGCTCGATGACCAGCAGGATCCACCGCGGTTCCGGTGCAGGCTGTCGATCCTCGTCCCGAGCGAACTGGATGCCACCTGCGAGTCGCTCGTGGCCGATCACCTGCACGCGATGCAGGACCGCGGGCAGAAGCCGACCATCCTCACGAACGAACTGCTGCCATGCGGCGAGCGTGAGGGGCGATTGTTTTACGCCAGCGTTCCGCTCGACGAATCGACCACCGCCATCACGGGCTGGTACCTCGTGCAGATCGCTCCGAGCCAGTTCCTGGTGTGCAGCGTGGTCTCGAGCTCGCTCGACTTCCCACCCGCGCGTGCAACCCTGAAGGACTTTTTCGCCAGCTGGAACTTCGCCGATCGCGACGCACTCGCCGTGCGACAGGTCGAGCGCTTGAAGGCGGGCTCGGAACTCCTCGAGCGCATCGATCCGGCGATGCTGCGTGCAGCGGCTTCGCCGACGGCGCGCTGGTTCCGCATCCATCGGCTCGATGCCGATGGGCGCCCTGCCGAGATCGGCTACATGACGCTCTCCTCGCGGCCTGGACTGCGCGGCGAAGTCGATCCGAGCAGGGATCCGCAGCGCTTTGCGGGCATCGATCGCGACGAAGGCTTGCTCACGGAGATCCAGTCTCGCACGGTGCTCAGCATCAAGGATGGTGCGTTCACCGATACCGCCGCGCGATTCTGGACCGCCTGGGACCGCCAGAGCGAGAGCTGGTCGGCGATCGCGACCGACCGCATCGGCAAGAAGGCCCGCAGCTTTGCCGAGACCGGGCTTCGTCCGCCGCCGACGTCGGCACAGCCCTTGCCCGTGCTGCACGTGATGACGACGAGCGCGCGCATTCCAGACGGTACGGAGCTCGAGTGGGAACCGGACCCCCGCTACTACCTGTCGCAGGGCGAACTCTGGCACCTTGGCCGATTGCTGCCTCGCGATGGCTCCTTCACAGGTGAGTTCGGCATGGCCGTCTACGACGGGCGGCTTGCGCAACTGCCGATCCGCCAGGATCGCTGGACGCGCGATGGCAAGCAATGGCTCCTTGAATCCCAGCCGGGCCGAGACAAGCCTGTCGAGCGATCCTGGTTCGATGCCAACGGCTCGCTGGCGAAGCGCATCGAGGCCGACGGCACCACGACCGAACTCTCGACGCAAGACGACATCAAGGCGCGCTGGAAGGCCGCGGGACTTCCGATCCGATGAGCGCACTCGCATCAGGCAGCTCATGGGCGATCGTCGCCGCAAGCCTGGCCCTCGCGGCCACGCTCACCGGGTGCACGCCCCCGAAGGCGCCGTATGCGTTCAGGGCATCGGCGCTCGAAGCCGACCACGCCGTGGCCCTGACGGGCGACGAGATCATGGGTCGAGGCCGCCCACCCGAACAGTGGGTCGATGTAGCGTCGGGCCGAGCCCTCGCCGAGCGATTCCCTGAGGTGGGAGCCATGGAGGTCGACGGCATCGGCGACGAGATCAAGCGCTACAGCCGTGACGAGCAGGGCCGCTGGTTCCTCGAGTCCGTGGATGCCGTCGGTGATCGCTCACGAAGCGAGTTTTCGCCGGCACTCGGCATGGCTCCGGCACGGCTCGCGCCCGGCGAGATCATGACGGCCGAAGCCCAGATGCGAGTGACGTACCTGAAGAGCGGCGAGGCCCGCACACAGGGGCCATCGCGACGAACGGTCGAACATGGCGGTGCGATGCTGGCCGAGCTGCCGACCGGCCCCACCGTCGTGCAACTGGTCAAGGTCCGATTCGAATCCACGATGACCAGCGCGCAGGCCATTCATGTCTCGGAACTCTATGTGCTGCCCGGGGTTGGCCCGGTGGCCGAGCGAACCAGCGACCTGGTTCGGGTGTTCGGCCTGCGTCTGCGCGAATCGAGCCATGAAGTCGTCCGGGACCTGCAGGGAACGGCCCTGCGCCGCTGAAACGGCCGCTGATCGCTTCGACGAAACCAAGGCCCGGCCGCTGCGAAGACCACACCATGCGCTCCACGCCTCGCACCCTCATCGCCATCCCCGTCCACAACGAGGCGGCACATGTCGACAGCGTTCTGGCCGCCGTGCGGCCGTACGGCCTCGACCTCCTGCTGGTCGACGATGGCAGCACCGACGACACGCCTCGTCTCATCGCGCGCCAGCCCGTGCATTGCATCCGGCACCCCGTCAACCAGGGCTACGGGCAATCGCTGCGCGATGCCTTTGCCTTCGCGGCTGCGCACCGGTACGACTGGGTGATCACGATGGACTGCGACGAGCAGCACGAGCCTCGATTCATTCCCGACTTCCTACGCGCGATCCGCGACGACGACGCCGACATCGTGAGCGGCTCGCGCTATCTGATGCCCGAGGGCGATGCCGCACCCGCCGACCGACGGAGGATCAACCGCACCATCACCGCTGAACTGAACGATGCACTCGGCTGGTCGCTCACGGATTCCTTCTGCGGTTTCAAGGCGCATCGCACTGATGCCATGGCGCGGCTTGGGCTCGACGTGACCGGCTACGACTTCCCGCTGCAGCTTTGGGTGCAGGTTGCTGCGCTGGGGCTGCGCGTGCGCGAGATCCCGGTCTCCCGCGTGTACGTGGACCTGAACCGCACCTTCGGCAACGGCTTGGACGATCCATCGCGTCGGCTGGCGACCTACCGAGCCACGCTTGAGCGCGAACTCGAAAGGATGGATGAGCTCCGCCGGGCCGATGCACTGCACCGACTCGACCAACCCGCCCAGCGGCCCGCATCGCTGCGGCTCGCATGAGTGGCGAGCGCACGATGGACCACGCCACGCCCCGGCCGGTCGATCAACCCGGCCACGGCGCACTCGGTGTGGATCTTCGCGGCGCGATCCCCGGAGTGCTCGCGGGGGCTCTCGATGAAAGCCGTCGGCAGCTCGGCATTCCCACCGGTGCGCACGGATTCGGTCACCAAGCAGGCCCATGGCACATGGGCATCCTGGCCAAGCAAGCGGCTGTGGTGCGGAGCGCCCCTGTCGGAGCCAGCGTGCACGCCATCGTGGACCACGATGCGAACGACGACGCGACCTCGATCCGTGCACCCATCCTGAGCGATGGGCTGGTGGATGGACTGCTGGTCCGCTGGGGTCCAGCGGTCGCCGGCGCTGCCACGGCGTGGATGCCCGCGGTCAAACGGCCGGCAGGACGGGATCGACTTGGCGGTGTCGGCTGGCCGCTGCCGTGGATCGGTGAGCGCCTGAGGGCATGGTTCGATGAGCTTGAGCGTCATGCCGATGCACCCAGCGTGGCCGTACAGGCAGCGCGGGCGAATCAAGGTGTGCTCGTGCCGCTCGGTGTGCGCCCCTGCGCCATCACGGTCTCGACGTCATCGTTGATGACCACCGCCGTCGGGCACGCCGTCGTGGACCTCATGCTTGCGGATCCGGCCAGGTGTGCTGCAACCTTCAACGCATCGCTCGTGCATGCACCTCGCACCGCCACGCCACTGGCTGAGCGCGGCGACCAGAGCGAACTTCCGCTCTGGCTCAGGGGCAAGGGCGGAGTTCGTCGGCGCGCCACGGCATCGGCGGTGCGTGAAGCGCTCTCGAAGGGCGAGTCGATCCTGCCGCGAGCCTTCGTCGCAAGCGGATTGCTTCGACTGCTGCTCTCCCGCTTCGTGCACGGCACTGGAGGCGGCACCTATGAACTCGCAGGCGACGCCTGGTGGCATGCATGGATCGGCGTGCGACCGGGCCCCTATACGATCGCGACCGCGACGGAACTGCTGCCGCTGTCGGAGCCGAGCGCGCCATCCGTTGACCTCTTCCGCCGCGCGTGGACCAATCCGGAACTGCTCGACCCTTCAGGACGCGCGCTCGAGGAACGGCAGATGATGCTCGCGGCGATGCAGCGCGAACCGACGGGATCCGCGGCCAGGCGCACGGCGTTCCAAGCCATGCGCGATGTCATCGAATCGCTTCGCTCACGCTATGCGCTGGAACTTGAGGACCTGCGCCAGCGCGCTCCAGCCCGTGAACAACGGCGCACCGAAGCGCTCGCCCATGACCGCACGTGGCCGGCGATCCTTCACGATGCCGGCACGTTGGCCGGCATGTTCAGCGGGTCGGGACGGTAGATCCGGGTATCGAGCGACCAGACGCGGTCGGTGAACTCGGCCACGCCTGCACGGATCGAGCCGCGGTCGGCCTGCCCGATCGCGATGAAGGTCTTTGCATCGAGGTTGTCCAGCTGCGCCACGAAGATCGCCTCGGGCGTGCTCGGGAGCTTGGCCGCGCCATGCTCGGGCAGGCCATGGTGGCTGAGCACGATGTGCATGAGCACGCGCACCGCCTCACGCGGCAGGTCGGCGCCGCCGCGGCGAACGACGGCCGCCTTCGTCTCGAGCACCACCGCGCCGCGCACGATGTGGCCGACGAGGTTGCCATCGACGGTGTACGCGAAGCCACGCTCCCAATCGAGTTCCCACACCTTGCCCAGGTCATGGAGGAAGAGCCCCATGAGAACGAGGTCGCGATTGAGCTCGGGGTACAGCGGCAGCATGCGATCAGCGAGTTCGATCAGCTGCAGCGTGTGCTGCAGCAGCCCCCCGATGAACGCGTGGTGCACACTGACGGCCGCCGGTGCGCGGCAGAAGCCCTCCATGAGGGCTTCATCGCCAAGATAGGCATCGGCGAGCGCGCGCATGCCCGGATGCTCAAGCGTGCCAAGCAGCTCCTTCACGCGCGCGAACATGCTCTCGATGCTCCGCGGGGTGCTGGGCAGCAGGTTGACGAGATCGGCGGCATCGACCTCGACCGCCTCGACGCTCTCCAAGATGATCTGGATCGAGCCCTGGTAAGTCTCGCTTCGACCGGTGACCCATGCGAAGCCCGTGCGCGACACCTCAGCAAGCCGGGCCTCGTCGAAGGTCCACAGCCGCGCCGGCACCTCGCCGGTGGCATCACGCAGAATCGTCTTGAAGAACGGCTTGCCCATGCGGGTGTTGCCGACCTGGGGGTTCTGGAGGCCGTAGACGCCCGCGATGGCACTGCCGGGCTGGATGTCCTTGATCTTGACGTGAGGGCGGTCGGTCATGGTGGATCCTGAGTGGGGAAACGGGGGAGGCTACCGCATCGTTGGCGCGCCGCCGAGCCGCCAGCGCTCGAGTTCGGCGGGGAGCAATGCGGCGAGGTCTGCCGCGAGCAATCCGGCGCTGCCATGCGATGCGGACCACCGCACGCTGGCGAGGCCGTGCAGGCAGACGGCTTGGCGCGCAAGGTCAAACGCGGAACACTCGTGGTGCTGCGCCCACAGCCCCGCGATGATGCCCGCGAGCACGTCGCCGGACCCCGCTGTGGCCAGAGCGCTGGTTCCAGCGCGGACGGACCAAGCTTGCGTGGCGCTGGCGATCGAGGTCTCGTGTGACTTGAGCACGACCACGGCCCCGAGCGCTTGGGCCAACTCGGCTGCAGAGGCGGTTTCGTCGAGCCCGCACGCGCGCGCGAGGCGCTGCGCCTCACCGACATGTGGTGTGAGCACAGTGGTTCCCGGGGCGCGCCCTCGCAGTGCGGTGCGGAGCTCGGGTTCCGACTCGACGACCGACGGCGGCTGGGGGACCGCATCGGACGAGATGGCGTTGAGAGCATCGGCATCGAGGACGAGCCGACGCGCCGACGCGATGATCGACCGAACGATCGAGCCCACCTTGGCACCGAGTCCGGGGCCGCAGACCACGACGTCGGCACCGGCAGCGCGATCAGCGAGCGCGGCGAGCGCACGGGCCGTGGGCACGCCGTGCCCCTCGACCTCGATCGCATGACCGACCGCAGAGGGCGCGATCGTGAGCCCTGCCACGAGCAGCGATGAGGGCATGGCCAGTTCCGCGAGCCCGCACCCGGACCGCAGCGCGCCGAGTGCGGCGAGCGCTGGGCCACCGACCATGACCAGCGGTGGTTGCGTGCACCCACCAACGATGACGACACGGCCGAAGGTCCCCTTGTGGCCACTCGCATCACGCGCCGCGATGCGCGGCACGTCGCTCGGCCACTGCGTCAGGCTCACGGTGCGGGCTTCCGCGCACCACCGACCTCGACGCCCTCCACCGCGAGGTTGCCCATGAGCGTGACCACGCTCCCGAGGTCGCTGCCGAGGCCCCCATCGCCGAGCGCGGTGACCGCCGTGAGGATGTGGCCGCCATCGAAGGGGCAATCAGGACGCGTGGCATCGAGATCGACCCAGGCGCCGTCGATCACGGCCTGCGTCCACATGTGCCAACCCATGACATGCTTGCCGCCGGCGAAACTGTCCGCATAGACGAGGCCGGTCGCGCCACGGGCGGGAATGCCCGCGCAACGGAGCAGCGCGGCAAGCAGGACGGCGTGCTCACTGCAGTCGCCTGACTTGGAACGCGCGACATCGCTCGCACTCACGAAAGCGGATCCGAGGTCCTTGCGCTCGATGTACTCAAGCACGAATACACGCAGCGCCTCGGCACGCTCGGCGGTGGAAGCACCATCCTTGCCGCGCAGCGCACGCTTGGCGAGTGCCTTCAGTCGGGCGTCGTTGGTGTCGCACATCTGGCTCGGCTCGAGGAACTCCTTGAGCGCATCGCCCGTGGGCGCCGGCGTGGAGCCGCCGCGGCGGACGGTGACGCGCTCGCCGCGCTCGATCACGCTCGTTGTCTGGCCACCCGCATCAGGCAGGTCCAGCGGCGAACCATCCTTCGTGCGCAGGTCCCACACGACGATCTCGGCGCAGTTCAGATTGGGAACCGATGCACCGAGCTGGATGAAGCTCGCCACGACCAGTTCGGGCGCGGCCGCTGCCGGAGCGCCAGCCGCGCCGCCCCCACCGAGCGCCTTGTCCTTCGTCGTGAGCAACGCCTCGATCTGACCGAGCGCCATCGGCGTGACCTGGCGGACCATCAGGCCATTGGCGTCATACTCCTCGGTGGTGTCGATCGGCAGCAGGGACGTCCGCGTGGTCCAGGTCGTTCCCGGGACCTGCTTGCCCATGACGGTGATGGGGCCGGTCCCGGTGCGCTGGCTCTTGACGGTCATCGGAGTGGTGCCGTTCTGCGGATCGATCGTCGTGAACTCGACGATCGCCACACCATCCTTCAGCGCCTTCTTGCGGAGCGCGTCGGCCGCGCGAGGCGTGAGCCAGCCAGCAGGCGGCAACGGCTTGGTCGATGTCGTGACCCGACCGCCCTGCTCGGCCTTCACCTCGATGCCGTTTGGGCCGAAGGTCCACGACGTCGTGGTCGGTGCGCCGCCCATGGACTGGGTGATCGACGCTGCGACCGGGGTTCCATCGGCGCGCTCGTCGAAGGTCGAGCCGACGGTGACCGAGATCGCCGCACCCGCACGGCCAACGCTGAGGGTCGATTCCGAGGCCGTCCGGAAGAGGTCGCCGTCCTGCTGGAACTCGATGCGCAGATGGCCGCACGGCTGGCCGCCAAGGGTCATCGTGTACCACGCTTCCTCGACGGTGGTCCATCCGGCAGCGGCCGGATGCACCACGAACGCAAGGACGATGAGCGCGATCGAGCGGACGATGCGGGACGAGGTCGTGGTCATGGCAGTGAACCCTTGGTTGAGCCGCGGTCGGCCGTGGTCGTGGTCGTGGTGGAACGGTTCGGCAGCGCGCTCACTCCGCGCGCATGAGCGGGAAGAGGATGACGTCGCGGATCGACTGGCTGTTCGAGAGGAGCATGACCAAGCGATCGATGCCCATGCCCATGCCACCCGCCGGCGGCATGCCCACGCGGAGGGCGGTGATGAAGTCCTCGTCGAGCGAGCGGAAGGTGCTCTCTTCCTCGTCGGCACCCTTGAGCTGCTCGGTGAACTTGGCAAGCTGGATGTCAGGATCGTTGAGCTCGGTGTAGGCCGGGCCGATCTCCATGCCGGCGATGAAGAGATCCCACCGCTCGGCGATCACCGGACGGCTGCGGCTCGGTCGCGTGAGCGGACTGATCGCGCTGGGATAGTCGAGGACGAACGTGGGCTTCGATGGATCGAGGAGAGCCTCGGCCTTCTCCTCGAAGAGTTCATTGACCACCAGCCACAGGTCCTTGGTTGCGGCGCCCTCGACATGCAGCTCCTTCGCAGCCGAGCGCACACGCGCCTCGTCCTCCATGTCGAAGCCGAAGGCCTGACGGAAGAGCTCCTCATAGCGCACGCGGCGGAACGGCTTGGCGTAATCGATCACGAGGTCGCCGAACGGCAGCGCCACCGCACCGCCTTCGGGCACGCCGGCGACATCGCAGGCGACCGAGTGCACGAGGCTCTCGACCATCTCCAGCATGGTCATGTAATCGCCGAAGGCCTCGTACGCCTCCATCGCGGTGAACTCGGGATTGTGGCTGCGGTCCACGCCCTCGTTCCGGAAGTTGCGGTTGATCTCGAAGACCTTGGGCAGGCCGCCCACGAGCAGGCGCGTGAGGTACAGCTCAGGCGCGATGCGCATGAACAGCTGCATGTCGAGCGCGTTGTGGTGCGTGGCGAAGGGGCGCGCGGCGGCGCCGCCGGCCATCGCCTGCATCATCGGGGTCTCGACCTCCTGATACCCCCGGGCCTCCATGAAGCGGCGGATCGCGCTCACGATGCGCGAGCGGAGCTGGAACGTACGCACCGTGGCCGGGTTGGCGTACATGTCGACGTAGCGCCGGCGATAGCGGGTCTCGTCGTCGGAGAGGCCGTGCCACTTGCCCGGAGGCGGCTCGAGGCTCTTGCACTGCATGGCAACGCCGTCGGCCCAGACGCAGGTCTCCCCGCGATTGGTGCGACCAACGCGGCCGGTCACGCTGAGGAGATCGCCGTAGTCAGCCATGGAGGCGACCTTGAACGCGGACTCGGGGACGCTGGCCTTGGAGACGCTGACCTGCAGGTCACCCGAGTGGTCGCGAAGCCACATGAAGACGAGCTTGCCCATGTCGCGATGCTGCACCACGCGGCCGGCAACGGTGACCGCGGCACGGCGGTCCTCGACGCGCACGGCAGGATCGGCCTTGGCCGCCTTCGCACCATCCTCGTAGGCCAGATGCGCGGCCTCGTCGAAGGCTGCGCGGGCCTGCGAGAGTGGAGTGATGCCGTCGACGCGCTGGCCGAACGGCTCGACGCCGAGTTCCGTGCGAAGCCGCTCGAGCTTGGCGCGTCGCGCTGCCACGAGAACCGATGGATCTTCCTGCTCGCCCGAGGGCTGCTCGCTCACGATGGACTCCTTCATGGAATGCGGGCGATGGTAGCGAAAGCGATCGCGGCACCCGCTACCATCGCCGGACTCCCATGAGCCCGTCCCAGATCAAGCGCGTCGGCATCCTCACAGGCGGCGGCGACTGCCCCGGACTCAACGCCGTCATTCGCGCGGTCGCCAAGACCGCGATGCTCCAGCACGGCATCGAGGTCTTCGGCATCGAGGATGGCTTCCAGGGCCTGATCGAGGACCGTGTCCATCCGCTGACGTTCGCCCACGTCTCGGGCATCCTCACGCGCGGCGGCACCATCCTGGGCACGAACAACAGGTGCAACCCGCGCAAGTGGTCGATCGGTCGCAACTCCGACGGCTCGCCGATCTTCGCCGACTGCACGCAGCAGTGCATCGCCACGGTCGGGCGCCACGGCCTTGATGCGATCGTGGTGATCGGCGGCGACGGCACCATGGCGGCATCCACGGGCCTGGTCGATGCAGGCATCAACATCATCGGCGTGCCGAAGACGATCGACAACGACCTGCACGGAACCGAGATCACCTTCGGCTTCCTGACTGCAGTCGCCACCGCGACCGACGCCCTCGACAAGCTGCACTCGACCGCCGACAGCCACCACCGCGTGATGGTGTGCGAGGTCATGGGCCGCAACGCCGGCTGGATCGCGCTGACCGCAGGCGTGGCGAGCGGCAGCGACATCATCCTGATCCCTGAGATCCCGTTCGAGTTCAACACGATGTGCGAGTACATCGATCGGCGCGTGGCGCACGGACCGGGCTTCGCGATCATCGTCGTTGGCGAAGGCGCCATGCCCAAGGGCGGCAGCCAGATGATCCGCCAGATCGACCCCACCAGCCCTGATCCCGTGCGGCTCGGTGGCATCGGCGCGTGGGTCGCGCAGGAACTGGCCAAGCGCACCACGGCCGATGTGCGCAGCACGAATCTGGGCCACATCGTGCGTGGGGGCACGCCGATCGCCGCCGACCGGATCCTGGCCACGCACTTCGGCTACCACGCCATCGCCATGCTCATGGACGGCGCGCGCAACCGGCTCGCCGTGCGCCAGAACAACATCTTCAGTGACATCGACCTCATGGCCTCGGCCGGCAAGCAGCGGCTTGTGCCGGTCGACCACCCGCTCGTGTCGGCTGCGCGTGCGATCGGTACGAGCTTCGGCGACGTGGCGCCTGCACCGCGTGCCTCGCGCGAACCGAGCGCGGTGTTCTGAACGATGGCTGCGGTGGCGCTGCACGCCCTGCCCCGCGCACTCGCCGACCACGAGGTTCGCGAGACGGTGCGCGCAGCGGCCGAGGCACTCGCGGAGCGGCAAGGCGTGAAGCTGATCCACCTCTGGATCGACGCGGACGGGCTCGAGGCCGAAGTCGAGGGGCCGCCGCTGGTGGCGATGGGCTTCGCCGCGGAACTGCGCACCACGACCAACCGTTGGGCCGTGCACCGGGGCCTGGGCGAACTCTGGCGCTCCTGAAGGCAGGCTCGCGCTGCCGTAGGATCGCGGCATGCTCCTGATGGCCTTCGTGGCATTCGCATGCGGCAGCGTGCCCTTCGGCGTGCTGATCGTGCGCGCGCACGGTCGCGACATCATGCAGGAAGGCAGCCGCAACCCGGGAGCGACCAACGTGGGCCGCGTGCTCGGCCGCCCATGGGGCTTCCTCTGCTTCGGGCTGGATTTCCTGAAGGGCTTCGTGCCAGTGGCGATCGCCGGGACGCAGGCGGGACTCTGGGGCAAGCCTGCGGCAGAACTCGCCCCGAGCATGCAGTTCGAGTGGGTCGGGATCGCGGCGGCGGCCATGCTCGGGCACATGTTCAGCCCATGGATCCGCTTCAAGGGCGGAAAGGGCGTGGCCACGATCTTCGGCGGGCTGTGCGCGATCTGGCCCGCGGTCGGCGTGCCGGTGCTCGCGGCGTTCGCGATGTGGATCATCACCGTACTCGTGTCACGCTACATCTCGCTGGCCTCGATCGTGGCAGCTGCCGTGCTGCCTGCAGCAACGCTCGCCTGGAACGCACGCACGCCCGATGGCTGGTCGATCGAGGGGGTCTGGCCGATGGTCGCCGTGAACGCGGCGCTTGGCGCGCTCGTCATCTGGAAGCACCGCTCCAACATCGCCCGCCTGCGCGCGGGCACCGAGAACAGGATCGGCGGCAGCGCCGCCAAGGCACCATGAACGATTCCATGCACACCGGCTACCGAAGCCCACTCGAAGAACGCAATTCCAGCCGCGAGATGCGCTCGCTCTTCAGCGCACAGCGCAAGTTCAGCACGTGGCGTCGCATCTGGCACGCGCTGGCAACCGCCGAGCATGAGCTTGGGCTGCCGGTCTCGGCTGCACAGGTCGCCGCGATCGGCGCGCACCTCGATGACATCGATTTCGAGGCCGCCGCCAAGCATGAGCGCGCGCTGCGCCACGATGTCATGGCCCACGTCCACACGCTGGGCGATGCCGCACCTGAAGCGCGCGCGATCATCCATCTTGGCGCGACCAGCCAGGACGTGGTCTGCAACGCCGACGCGATCCTGATGCGCGAGGCGCTCGACCTGGTGGCCGTGAAGCTCGCACGAGCGATCGACCGGCTCGGTCGCTTCGCCGCCACGCACCGCAGCCTGCCATGCCTGGGCTTCACGCACTACCAGCCTGCCCAGCCCGTGACCGTGGGCAAACGCGCATGCCTGTGGGCGTACGACCTTGCACTGTCGCTCGCTGACATCGAGCACCGACGCGACGGCCTCGCCCTGCGGGGCCTGCGGGGCGCCACCGGCACGCAGGCGAGCTTCTTGCAACTGTGCGCGAACGATCCCGCCAAGGTCGATGCCCTCGAGCGCCGCTTCGCGCAGCTCCTGGGCTGGCCCGCAGGGCGCCTGCACCCGGTCTGCGGACAGACCTACACGCGCGTGGTCGATGCGCAGGTGCTGTCGAGCCTTGCCGCTGCCGCCGCCGCGATCCACAAGTGTGCGACGGACATCCGCCTGCTCGCGAACCTCAAGGAACTCGAGGAGCCCTTCGAGAAGGACCAGATCGGCTCGAGCGCGATGCCGTACAAGCGCAACCCGATGCGCTGCGAGCGCGCGTGCGGCCTCGCCCGCTTCGTCATGAGCATGCCGCAGAACGCCCTCGACACCGCAGCCGTGCAGTGGCTCGAGCGCTCGCTCGATGACTCGAGCAACCGCCGGCTGTCGATCGCGGAGTCGTTCCTCGCGCTCGATGGCGCGCTCGACCTGGTCTGCAACGTGGTGGAGGGCCTGGTCGTCTATCCGCACCAGGTGCGGGCGCGGCTGATGGCCGAGCTGCCGTTCATGGCCACCGAGGCGATGCTGATGGCCGCGGTCGAACACGGCGCCGACCGCCAAGATGCGCACGAGCGGATCCGTGTGCACAGCGTGGCCGCTGCCGCGCAGGTCAAGGAGTACGGCCGGCCGAACGATCTGCTCGAGCGGCTGGCCGGCGATCCGGTCTTCGCCAAGGTCGACCTTGGCGGCGTCACCGACCCTGCCCGGTTCGTCGGACGGGCCCCGGAGCAGGTCGATGCCTTCCTGTCGTGCACTGTTGCAGCCGTGCGCGACCGCTATGCCGGCCGGCTCGACGGTGCCGTCGATCTGCGAGTCTGACCCATGCAGCGCCTGACTCCTGACAACGCCTGCCTGCTCGTGATCGATCTGCAGGAGCGACTGATGCCCACGATCGCCAACGCCGAGGCGATCACCGAAAACGCTGCCCTGCTCATGAGCGCTGCCGCGCACTTCGGGCTGCCGATCGCCCTGAGCGAGCATTACCTGAAGGGCCTTGGGCCGACGGTGGCCGCCATCACCCAAGCGCTCCCGGCCGGCTCGTGTCGATTCGAGAAGACCCGCTTCAGCGCGGTCCTGCCCCAGCTCGAGGCGTGGCTTGCTGGCCACGGGCGTTCGAACGTCATCCTGTGCGGGGTCGAGGCCCACGTGTGCGTGCTGCAGACCGCCTTGGATCTGCGAGCGGTGGGCCGGACACCGTTCCTGATGACCGACGCGATCAGCGCGGGTCAGGTGCAGCAGATTGCACCCGCCGTGCGGCGGATGGAACTGAGCGGATGCGTCCCATCAGGGTGCCTCAGCGCGATGTACGAACTCGCAGGCGATGCCTCCAACCCCCTGTTCAAGGGCATGCTGGCTCTGGCCAAGGCGATTCGGCCGTTGCCGGCCTGAACAACGCCCAAAACGACAAGCGACGGCGGACTGCCCGCCGTCGGTGTGGGGTTCGTGCACCAGCCCGGCGCTCAGGGCGTGGGCTTGTCGCGGTTGTCGAGGATCGCCTTGCGGATGTCGGCGGCGATCGAGCGGACTTCCTGCATGTGCTTGCGGGCACGCGTGCCAGCCGCCTTGTTGCCACCGGCGGCCTTGTCGAGGTCGGCCTTGGCGTCGGCGATCAGCTTTTCCATCTTGGCATAGAGCTCGTGAATCATGGTGTCTCCTTGGTTTGGCTGCCCGGGGGGCGGGGCGCAGGCTACACGCACGACGCGCCATTTGGGCTATCCTCCACGCGAACTCGGTAGGCGAAAGCGAGAAAAACCGTGGCAAATGCCCCAATTATCGACATTTCAACCGTGGATCTGGGCGTGGATGCCTCGGCAGCGTTCCCGGTTGACGCCCTGCTGCCCCAGTCCGGCCACATGCGCATGCTGGACCGCGTCTGCTGGATGAGCGAGGACGGGCATTCCTCAGTCGGCTACAAGGATGTTCGGCCTGATGAGTTCTGGTGCGCTGGTCACATCCCGGGGCGGCCTCTCTTTCCGGGTGTCATGATGATCGAGGCGGGTGCGCAGCTCTGCAGCTACACCCATAAGCGCACGCGCCAGCCGGAAGGTTTCCTGGGCTTCGTCCGCTGCGATGATGTCTCGTTCCGCGGGCAAGTGGTCCCCGGCGACCGATTCGTGATCGCCGTCAAGGAACAATCCTTCAACCCGCGTCGCTTCGTGAGCTTGGCCCAGGGCTTCGTGAACAACAAGATGGTCTTCGAAGGACTGATCACCGGCATGGTGATCTGAACGCCGCGTGCTGCCCATCGTTCTGGGGCCACTGCTCAAGCACCGCGTCTGGGGCGGCACCCGCATTTGCCCGTTCCTCGAGCTTCCCGATCCGCCCACGCCGATTGGCGAGGCCTGGCTGGTGGCCGACTTGCCCGCGTCGATTGCTGACGGGGCCTCGCCCATCGTGGCTGGGCATGGGACGGGCAGCACCCTGAAGGACGTGATGGCCTCGGAGCGGGACCTGGTTCTTGGCCGGGCCGCTGCATCGCCCAGCGGGGACTTCCCCCTGCTGGTGAAGCTGTTGGACGCCGATGAACCGCTGTCGGTCCAGGTGCACCCCAACGCCGAGTATGCGCGCGCGCACCCAGACTGCTTCATGAAGAGCGAGGCATGGCTGGTGCTGGAGGCGCGCGCCGACGCCGTGCTCTACCGAGGCATCCGACCAGGGATCGATGCCGCCACCTTCAGGCGCCACCTCCATGAAGGGGGCGTGATTGATGACCTCCTGCGTGAGCCCGTCCGCACGGGCCAGACCTACTGGCTCCCCAGCGGCCTCTGCCACGCTTTGGGTGCGGGCATCATGGTGGCTGAGTACCAGACCCCGAGCGACACGACGTTCCGAGTCTTCGATTGGGAGAGGAACGATCCGAAACGACCGCTGCACCTTGAGCAGGCGATGGACTGCATCCTGTTCGGGAGCGATCAGGAACTCCATCCACCGGATGACCACGAAGCCTGGCGATCCTGCGGCGGAAGCTGGCGCGGGCGCACTCGGGTGCGTTCGGCCTACTTCCGCGTGGATGAGTTGGAGGCGCCGATGGGTGCCACCGCCGAACTCCCCGCAGGCAACACGCCAACGATCTGGACCTTGGCAAGCGGGACCGCTCGGCTCAGGACCGGCTCGTGGCAGGCTGACCTCGCCACGGGGGCCTCGTTCATCATGCCCGCGGCCACTGAAGGGGTTGGATTATTGGCCACAAGTCCCATCGCGCTGTTGGTCGCCACCCTGCCCGACGCCCTCAGCGGTCACGACGATCGGCCGTCGTGGCACCTCGCCTGAGCAGGCCCGGCTGAAGCCCACCGGCCTCCTGTGCTGCCGGGCGGCGAGTCGCTCTTCACGCTACCTTTCCGGTCTTCCGTCCGCGGCATCCTGCCAGGCCGGTTCCTCCCGCACCTCACGAGACAGACATGGCTTCCAACGGCACCGTCACCCAAGTCATCGGTTCGACCTTCGACGCGCAGTACCCCGAGAATGCGCTGCCCGAGATCTACAACGCGGTCGAGATCGACTTCACCGTCCGCGGCGAGAAGCAGACCCTCGTCGGTGAAGTGGCCATCCACCTCGGTGGCGGCCAAGTGCGCTGCGTGGCGCTGGGCTCGACCGACGGCATGAGGCGCGGCGACACCTGCCGCGACACCGGTTCTCCGGTGAAGGTGCCCACCGGCGAGAGCGTGCTCGGCCGCGTGTTCAACCTGCTCGGCCAGCCGGTCGATGAGCGTGGCCCGGTGCATGGTGCCGAGTACGCACCGATCCATCGCGAACCGCCTGAGTTCGTCGAACTCAACCCGCAGACCGAAATCCTCCAGACCGGCATCAAGGTCATCGACCTTCTCTGCCCCTTCGTGCGTGGTGGCAAGATCGGTCTCTTCGGCGGTGCAGGCGTGGGCAAGACCGTCGTGATCCAGGAAATGATCGCGCGCGTCGCCCGCAACTTCGGTGGCTACTCGGTGTTCGCCGCACACGAACGGGACACGAAACGGTTGCGAATCCTGTTGTTCCTAGCGGTTCCTGTGCCCGCCCTGGGTCACGACACACCCTGGTCCCGCCCGGACTGGCGCCCGAGCACCAGGGCGATCTCCAGGGTGAAGGCGTCCCGG
>SYIB01000064.1 GCA_005798965.1 Planctomycetia bacterium | reverse complement strand
CTCGGCTACGACGGCATGGTCTTCACCGATGACCTCGAGATGAAGGCCGTGGCGGATCGATGGCCGCTTGGCGAGGCTGCGGTTCTGGCCCTCGGCGCGGGCGTGGATGTGGCGCTCGTCTGCCACGAGCACGCGCGGCAGGTCGAGGTCCATGAATCGCTCGTGCGCGCCACCGAGAGCGGGGTGCTCGAGCCAGCTCGCGTGCATGAGGCCGCGCGCCGCGTACGACGCTTCATGCAGCGCTTCGTGCGCTGATCATGCTTCACCCCCAAGGTGCCACACGACTCACGCGGCGCGGCGATCCCAGGCGAGCAGCCGCAGCGCGTTGAACGCCACGACCACGGTGCTGCCTTCGTGCAGCACCACGGCACCGCCAAGCCCGATGCCGCCAAGGGCCGCCAGTGGCACCAGCACGGCGATCACGCCCATCGCGATCACCACATTCTGCGTGATCGTGCGCCGTGCCGCGCGCGCCAGGCCGATGGCCCAGGGCAGGCGAGCCAGGTCATCGCCCATGAGCGCAACATCGGCAGCCTCGAGCGCGACATCGCTGCCGCGAGCGCCCATGGCGATGCCGAGATCAGCTGACGCAAGCGCAGGTGCATCATTGATGCCGTTGCCCACCCTCGCCGTCGGTCCCACCGAGCGCAGTGCACGGACCCGCTCGATCTTCTGCTCAGGCATGAGCCCTGCATCGATCTCCGAGATGCCCACCGAGGCGCCGATGCGCGCGGCGACCGTCGGTGCATCGCCCGTGAGCATGGCGATCCGCTCGATACCGCTCCGCTTGAGTTCAGCCATCACAGCTGCCGCTCCGTCGCGGGGCAGGTCCTCGAACGCGAGCATGGCGAGGATGCGCCCATCCTCAATGACCAGCGCCACGGCCTGCCCGGCCGACCGCAGGGCATCGACCCGCCCGCGGACATCTGATGGAAGGGGCGTGCCGTCGACGATGCGCGGCGATCCGAGTGCGCAGGCATGGCCGTCGATGACAGCGCGTACGCCCATGCCGGGCACATCGGTCACGTCGGCCGGTTCCAGGCGAGGTGCATCCGCCTGGCGTGCGGCGTTGCGTACCGCGTGTGCATAGGGGTGTGAACTGTGGCGATCGAGCGCCTCGGCAATCGCCAGAGATCGCTCGCGCGAGGTGCCGCCGAAGGTCTCGACGGAACGCACCGTGGCGCGACCAGTGGTGAGCGTGCCGGTCTTGTCGAAGGCCATGCAGCGCAGCGAGCCAAGCGTTTCAAGGTGAGCGCCGCCCTTGATGAGCACGCCGCCCCGTGCGGCGCGTGCAATGCCAGCGAGCACAGCGCTGGGCGTGCTGATCGCGAGCGCGCACGGGCGGGCGCCGATGAGTACGGCCATACCGCGCAGGAAGGCATCGTCGAAGCCGTGGCCTGCGAGCATCATGCTGCCGATCACGGCCGGCACGGCCAGCAGCACGACCGGCGTATAGATGCGCGTGAAGCGCGCCGTGAGCCGCTGCGCCACGCCGCGGTTGGCCTGTCCTTCCTCGACCAGCCGCGCCATGCGCGCCATCATCGTCTCGCCTGCGGCGCGGGCCGCTCGCACGCGCAGCAGTCCCTCGCCATTGAGCGTTCCAGCGAAGCACTCGTCGCCGGGCTCCTTGCGCACCGGAACGCTCTCGCCGGTCATGGGACTCTGGTCGACGCTGCTGGTGCCCTCGACCACCGTACCGTCGATGGGGAAACGCTCGCCAGGGCGGACGATGACGATGTCGCCCACGGCCAGCGCCGTCACCAGCACGCGCTCCTCGGTTCCATGGCGTGCACGCGTGGCCTCGGTCGGTGCGAGTTCGGACAGCGCAGAGATGGCGCTCGATGCTCGTTCCGTGGCGAGCCCCTCAAGCCCATGGCTGAGCGAGAAGAGCAAGAGCAGCACGCCTGCCTCGGTCCACTGTCCGATCACGCAGGCGCCGACCGCGGCAACCACCATGAGCACGTCGATGTCGAGGGTCCGCGCGATGACTTGGCCGATCGAGGTCTGCAGCGGATGCCAGCCCGCGATGACGCACGCCGCAGCCGCCAGCAACCAGTTCCACGAAGGTTTGGGATCCGCAGCGAGCCCGATCGACCAATGGGTCATGAGCAGCATCCCCGCGATCAGGGAAAGCCGCACGTCACGGTCCGCGAGCATCGCGCGGATGAACGAGGCGTGGCGTTCTGCGGGCGGCCGTGGCCCGCCACAGCAGTTCTGGTCGCTCACAGGGGCGTCTTCATGCCGCAGGCGCGCAGGGCGCACCAGCCGAGCGCACCCTCAAGGATCATGAACTGCCCGGCCACGATGAGCGACACGCCGAGGATCCAAGGCCACGACCCATCGACCGCACCCAGGAAGCGCATCGCCACCAGGACAAGCCCCGGTGCCTCGATGAGCGCACCGGCGACGATGCGCGCCCTGCGGCCGCGCTGGTCGATGTTGCACTTCACGGCGCCTTCTCCACCTCGGCCATGGCCTTGGCCTGGATCTCGTCGACGATCATCGACATCACGGCTCGGTCGTCCTCGCTGAAGCGCGACTGTGCCATGTACTCGGTCACCTTCTGCGCCAACGGCGCGATGCCGCCCCAGGTGCGGTTGTAGGCATCTTGGTTCTCCGGGGTCGGGTCCTGTCGCGCCTTCCTGCGCGCGAGGCCGGCCTTGACCATGAGGTCGGCCTGCTTCTGCACGAGGTTCCTGAAATCATTCCACTTGGACTCGCGGGCGCGGGCGCGGAGTTCGGTCGTTCGGGCGTCTTCGGCTTGTCCGCCTGATGAGCCGCTCGCGCTCCCCGCACCACCGCCCGATGACGGGGCATCGCTGCTCAGCGAGAGGCCTTCGGCGGCAGGTGCTTGCGTTGGTGCAGGTTCTCCGACCGTTGAAGCGGGTGCAGCATTCGGATCGCGACGCATCTTCGCACCGCCTGCAGCACCACTCGAACCTGAACCCTCTTCACGCTTTGTGGAAGCGCCGTCGGAGGTGGTCCCGCCCATCGCGATGTCCGAGGTGCCCGCGTTGCCGGCAGCGCTGGAGGGCGCCGACGAACTGGTTCCGGGAACGCTGGCAGGTGCCGGCGATGGCGGGTTGGGGTCGTCGCTGCAGGCCGCAACGAGGAGGACGATCAGGGCCAGATGGCGCTTCATGCATTCCATTCTAGGGTCGAGCCGGGGTTTCCCGCGATCGGCGCGCTAGGATCCTGTCCATGCGCATGTCCAAGGCTCCACGTGCCTTCTCGCTCACCGAACTGCTCGTCGTCATCGCGATCCTGGCGCTCCTGATCGGGCTCCTGATTACGGGCATCGCCGCCGTGCAGCGCACCGGCCGTGTCACCAAGTGCCTCAACAACCAGCGCCAGATCGCGCTGGCCGGTGCGTCGTACGCCAGCAGCAACGCGGGCCGCCTGGTGAACCCGAGGACCTCGGCTCCTGGCACCGCCACGCTCACGCCCCCTGGCTGCCCGTCGATCTCCTATCCCACGGGGACCAGCAACAACGACTTCCATTCCTGGACGGCATCGTTCGCCCCCAACATGAACGGCAACACCGAGCTTGAGACCGCCCTGACCAAGGGGGCGATCTTTTCATACGTGGGCTCGGTGCCCGTGTACAAAAGTCCGCTCGACCCCGGCGCTCGCGTGCGCAGCTATTCGCTCAGCGCTTTCGTGGGGTGCCACGTGCCCGATGAGTTCTCCGGATACATCAGCTGGGAGCAGTACTACGAACCCGAGAACTGCCAGAACCTGAACTCCACAGCCATGTCCCGCATCCAGCAGCCATCGAAGACGATCCACTGCATCACCGAGGATGACAACGATGGCTTCAACTTCAACAACCAGGGCTGGGTCATCGATCCCACGAACTCGAACTGGATCGACTGGCCGGCGTTCTGGGATCCGCAGAACGTGACGTACGCCATGGTCGATGGCAGCACGGAACGCTATGAAATGTCGCGGCCGGAACTCCCCGGCCTGATCCAGACCTTCGGGCACTGGTACTTCGAGTCAGCCGTGAATGGGACGGGCTGGCGAGCCCGCCGTGACTGGTACCACTTCCGCACGCGCTGCCTTCCCGGCAACATCCCCAATCCGACGCCGTGAGTGGTTCGTCGAGAACGGCTGAACAGCCGTCATGGTCGCAGCCAACGGATGACACGTTCAAATAAACAGGGCGCACCAGTGGTGCGCCCTGTTTGACTCAACGTAGTTTCCGTCTGCGTGCCGGGAGACCGAGGCCTCAGAGCGTGCTGCCGAAGGAGGCGAGCACGATGGCCAGGTCCATGCCGTCGACATTGCCATCGAAATTGCAATCGCTGGTCGGTGAGTAACCCAGGTTCCACCACCCGAGCACGATGCTCACGTCGGATCCGCTGACACTGCCGTTCAGGTTGACGTCGCCCGCGGCGATTTCGCAGGAGTCGGGCTTGGCATCGCCATCGATGTCGCTCTCGGTTCCGGCCGCGATGTCCGCGGCATCATCAATGCCGTTCTGATTGCAGTCGGTGATGATGCCGAGAGCCGGTGCGGACTGTTCTACCGCGTTGGCCTCGTCGGTCAGGTCGTCGGCGACGACCCAATCGTTGGTGCTGGTTTTGGCGAGCACCTTGACTTCGAGGATGTCAGCAGCGACTTCTTGGACCACGACCTTCT
>SYIB01000063.1 GCA_005798965.1 Planctomycetia bacterium | reverse complement strand
TCCTGCAGCATGCCCGCGCGGTACGCACGGTTGATCCCTGGCGTGAGGTGCGCGGGCCAGGTGCGTGCATCCTCGACCACGCGCTGTGGCACGCCCGGCAGGGCCGATGCGCCGAGGGTGCGGGCAGACATCCAGCGCGGCACGAGATCGATGAGCAGGGGATCGCTGTTGGGCGTGACCAGCAAGCGGCCGAAGTCATCGATCGCTTGGCCCCACTGGCCCTCGACGGGCGTGGCGAAGGCGGCGAAGCCTGCTCCATGGTCGACGAACCCCGCGTGGTGCTGGCTCGGCACGAACGAACCATCGTGGCACCAGGTGAGCGCGTTGCCGGCATGCTCGGGGCTGTCGAGGCCTGCGAAGCCGCTCGCCACGATCGTGGTCGACTCGGCCCGGCCATCGCCATCGAGATCCTGCACCCACACCAGGTGCGGGGGCTCGATCACGAGCGCACCGCCACGGTGGAAGGCGATCGAGCGCGGCAAGACCAGCGACTCCAACACCACCTGTCGATCGTCCATGCGTCCATCGCCATCACGATCGACCAGGCGCACGATGCTGCCGACTGGCTCGCGCTCGCGCGTACCGTCGATGTCGCTCATGTAGCCGGGCATCTGGACGACCCAGAGCGAGCCATCTGGATGAAAGGCCATGGCCACCGGTGCCACGACCATGGGTTCGCAAGCGACCAGCTCGATACGGAAGCCGTCCATCGCGCGCATGGTGGCCAGCGCCTGCTCGGGCGAGAGCGCAGGACTGTCGACGGCGAGCCATTCGGCAGGAAGCGGCGGCTGCGGCTCGCCGCGCTGATCGCCCTGCTGGGCGACCGCGATCGATGCCACCAGCAACGCAACCGTCAGGGTGGTGATCGGTGCGAGCCGGACGTGCATCCTGCGAGTGTAGATCGCACCCGAGCGGCGGTCGATCCATGGAAGATGGGTGCTGCGATCGCTCCGACGGACCGATGCTCAGCGACCTGACTTCCCGCGCCGATGCCACTCGCGGCACCACTGCCGCCACATTGGCATGACCACCTCTTCCTGCATGGTGTGCATCCACTGGTGGCCAAAGCGCACATCCATCATGACGAAGAACATGCGCTCCTGCGTGGTCTGGCCGGTACCGATCCACCACGGCGGCAGCTTGCGGCGTTGCTCGCCCCACAAGCCACTGCCGGCTGAGGCGAACTGCACGATTGATGCACCTGGGCACGCGACGGCCAGCAGGCCGCAGAGCACGAGATGAACTGGCTTCATGAGGCTTCCTCCAGGACCTGGGCGCGCTCGAGGATGCGCCAACCCGTGGGTCGAAACGATGGGAACCGGCTCATGGTGCCACACAGCACCTTGAGGTCACTTCGGTCAAGCAGCCATTCGGCCGATGGATCATCGGCGTGTGCGGCGTGCTCGAGGGCGAAGCAGCGTTCGCGCAGGGACCAGTTGTCGGTCGCCTCAGCAATCTCGCTGATCATGTTGGTGAAAATGGCCAATGCCCTGTGAAGGGCCGGACCATCGAGCGATCGTGCCGCGACGTTGCAGGCGCACACCGCCCACCAGCCGTGGCTCTCGAGAAGATCGCCGCACGGCGCGGGATCCTGCGCGAGCGCACCGGCAATGCCAGCTTCGAGTTCGGCCATGGCCTCGGCTGGATCGCGCAGGCCCAAGCATGCCTCGCACTCGAGGATCGCGCCATGGCAGGTCCGGGCCACTGCGGTGTAGCTCGAATCGCCGAAGGCGCGGGACAGCGATGAGTAGGCTGCATGCGCGGCGCGCAGGTCGCCGAGTGCGCTCTCCGCGTGGGTGCCGGCCTGCGATGCATCGCGCTCGATCGCGCGGCGTGCGCTCTGGCCCCGAACGAGGAAGGCGAAGGCCTGCGCCACGCGCTCGAACCGATCCTTGGGTGGATGGTCGGTGAAGTGGTGCACGAGTTCGTGTGCAATGCTTCGGCTCTCGACGAGGTGCCACAGGGCATAGTGCGCACTCGCCAGGTTCACTTGCAGCATGAGCCGTGTGCGCGGCAGCACATCAGGCTGCACAAGGCCCTGCTGCACCGCCGAGAGGCTGCGCATGAACTGACCGAGGCCATCGTGCGCACCGCACTGGCGATTCAAGGCGATCGCGCGCTCGTTGCCCGATGTGGCGGCGCCGAGCATGAGCGATGCCAGCTCGAGCATGTCCTGATAGCGACCTTCGCGATGCGCCTGTCGCGATTGGGCATCGAGCTCGTGGAACGGCGTGCGTGCACCGGATCCACGTGCGACGCTGCCGGGCCGCCAGAGCGCCTCGGCCACATCACCGACGGGCCACTCGAGCGCATCGGCAATCGCCACCACAAGATCGAGCTTGGGGTTGCCGCTCTCGGGAACCACCTTGGCCACCTCGCGGCCCAGGCGCTCGGCGGTCTGGGTCTTGGACCAGCCGCGATACGCCTGCGCAAGGCTGACGAAACGATGCATGGTGCTCTTTCGCTCTAGGACCTGGTCCATGCTGTGCCTCCAGATGGGAGAATCCCCCCGATCCCAAAGGCCCCGAGCGCCTCAGTCCAGTCACGGATCTGTAGATTTGTCCGAATGCCCCCGGATCCTGCCCATCCAGGCCTCCTGCTCGTGATCGCCGGCCCCAGCGGCGTGGGCAAGTCCACGATCGTGCATGGGCTCATGCGCGAGTTCAACGCAACGTTCAGCGTGAGCGCCACCACCCGCGCACCATCACCAGGTGAGCGTGATGGCGTCGACTACTTCTTCATCGACCAACCGACCTTCCAGCGCTGGATCGACGAGACTCGCTTCCTCGAGCATGCCCAGGTCTTCGGCCGCGACTGGTACGGCACGCCGCGCGATGCGGTGCAGCGCCAGCTTGACGACGGTCGCCTGGTGATCCTCGACATCGACGTGCAGGGAGCGGAAAACGTGCGTCGTGCGATGCCCGGCATGCTGGGGATC
>SYIB01000062.1 GCA_005798965.1 Planctomycetia bacterium | reverse complement strand
CCGCACGGTGGTGGTGAAGGCCGTTCCAAGGGCGGCCAGGAGCCGACCAACGCATCAGGCACGCAGTCCAAGGGCGGTCGTACCCGCCGCTATGGCAAGTCCAGCGACAAGCGCATCCTGCGCCGTCGTGTCAGCCGCCGCTACGGCCAGCTCAAGATCTGAACCACAGGACTCTGAACCATGTCACGATCACTGAAGAAGGGCCCGTTCGTCGACGAGAAGCTCTACCGCAAGGTGGAGAAGGCCTCGGGCAGCACCAAGCGCACCGCGATCAAGACCTGGTCGCGCGCGTGCACCATCGTCCCCGAGTTCGTCGGGTTTACGTTCCAGGTCCACAACGGCCGCAAGTTCATCGACGTGTATTGCACCGAGGACATGGTCGGCCACAAGCTGGGCGAGTTCTCGCTCACGAAGACCTTCAAGGGACACACCAACAAGAAGGAAGGCATCGCGGAAGGCAGCAAGGGCTGATCGCGGTCCGCCGAGGACACCACCATGGCATACAAGGCATCACACAAGTTCTGCCGCATCGCGCCGCGCAAGGCCCGTCTGGTCGCTGACCTGATCCGTGGCCGCGGCGTCGCCGATGCGCTGACCGAACTCGAGTTCTCGAAGCGTCGCGGCGCCTACTTCGTGCAGGGCGTGCTCAAGAGCGCCATCGCGAACGCCGAGCAGGCCAGCGCCGACGTTGCGCGCCTGATCGTGGTCGAGAGCCGTGTCGACGAAGGCCCGACCATCAAGCGGTTCCAGCAGAAGGACCGCGGTCGTGCACACCCGATCATGAAGCGCACCAGCCACATCATCGTGGCGGTGGACATCAAGTAACCGGAGCAACACATGGGACAGAAAGTTCATCCGTTCGGCTTCCGCGTCGGCGTCACCGAAGCCCACAAGAGCCGCTGGTTCGCCCCCAAGGCGCTCTTCGGCGAGCTGTTGGTCGAGGACCACAAGATCCGCGCGTACATCGACAAGCGCCTCAACCGCACGCCGCCCTTCGCCGCGGTGAGCGACATTCACATCGAGCGCACCCGCGAGGAGCTGACGGTCATCATCAAGACCGCGCGTCCCGGCCAGGTGCTGGGCCAGAAGGGCGCCAGCCGTGAGCAGCTCGTCAACGAGCTCCAAGTGCTCACCGGCCGCAAGGTCGCCGTGCAGGTCGTCGAAGTCCGCAACCCGGAAATCGATGCCAAGCTGATCGCCGAGACCATGGGCGAGCAGCTCAAGAAGCGAGCGAACTTCCGTCGCGTGCTGAAGATGCGCTGCGAGAACGCCATCCAGAACGGCGCGAAGGGGATCCGCATCCTCCTGTCGGGCCGCCTCGGCGGCGCCGAAATGAGCCGCCAGCTCGACTCGCGCCTGGGCAGCATCCCGCTGACCACCTTGCAGGCACATGTCGATTACGCCGTCGCCCACTCATCCACCCCCTACGGCGTCATCGGCGTCAAGGTGTGGGTGTTCAAGGGCCTGTACTCGAGCAACCAGGAAGAGGAATACCAGTCGAAGGCTGCCGGCGGCCGTGCGCGCGCCCGCGGACGTCGCTGAGTTTTCCAACGATCAACGGACCTAGAGAGGACTGAACCATGGCCTTGATGCCAAAACGAGTCAAGCACCGCAAGATGCAGCGCGGCAAGATGAAGGGCAACGCCACGCGCGGCAACTACGTCGCCTATGGCGACTACGGCCTTCAGGCCCTCGACACCCACTGGGTGAGCGGGCGCCAGATCGAAGCCGGCCGTATCGCCGCCCAGCACTTCCTGCGTCGCCAAGGCAAGCTGTACATCCGCGTCTTCCCGCACAAGTCCATCTCGAAGAAGCCGCTGGAAACCCGAATGGGTACCGGCAAGGCCGACGTCGACTATTGGGCGGCCTGCGTGAAGCCCGGCACAATGCTGTTCGAGATCGCCGGCGTGTCCGAGGAGCTTGCCAAGCAGGCCCTCGCCCGCGTCGCCCACAAGATGCCCATCCGCTGCCGCTTCGTCGGCCGCCGGCTGGCCGTCTGACCCAGGACCAACCGAGGAACCAGACATGGAAGCCAAGGACATCCGCAAGCTGACCGACGAGCAGATCTCCGCCGAGGTGCAGGGGCTCAAGCGCCGCCTGTACGACCTCCGCGTGCAGACCATGGTCGAGAAGGTCAACGATCACTCGCAGTTCGGCAAGATCAAGCGTGACGTGGCCCGCCTGCTCACCGAGCAGAACACCCGTGCCACCCAGAAGGAGACCGCCCGATGAGCCTGAAGAAGCCCCTGGTGCTGCCTGAGAACAGCCCCCGCGTGGTGGGCGTGGTCGAGAGCGACCGCACCAGCAAGACGCGCAAGGTCGTCGTGGCGTACGTCGCCAAGCACCCGCGCTACAACAAGTTCGTCCAGCGCCGGACGGTGCTGCACGTGCACGACGAGAACAACGAGAGCCGCCGCGGCGACCGCGTCGAGGTCGCTGAGTGCCGCCCCGTGTCCAAGACGAAGTCGTGGGCGCTCGTCCGCATCGTCGAGCGTGCGCCGACCGGACTCGAATACAAGCCAGAGGAGGCGGGCGCCTGACGCCCGGCAACTGACATGATCCAAAAAGAATCCAGGCTCGATGTCGCTGACAACAGCGGCGCCAAGGAAGTGATGGTCATCGGCGTGCTCGGCGCGAGCACCGCCCGCGGCCGCTTCCGCCGTCTCACCATGACCGTCGGCGACAAGGTCGTCGTGGCCGTCAAGAGCGCGATCCCCAACGGCGACGTGAAGAGCGGCGACAAGGCCAAGGCCGTGATCGTGCGTGCTTCCTATCCGGTCCGCCGCGACGATGGCAGCTATGTTCGTTTCGACACGAACGCCTGCGTGCTCATCGACGATGATGGCAACCCCCGCGGCACTCGCATCTTCGGTGCGGTCGCCCGCGAGCTGCGCGAGAAGAACTACATGAAGATCGTCAGCCTTGCGACGGAGGTGGTCTGATGCCAGCGCACGTGAAGAAGGGTGACGTGGTCATCGTCACCGCCGGTGACGACAAGGGCAAGACCGGCGAGATCGTCTCGGTCGACACCAAGGCCAGCCGGGTCGTGGTGCGCGGCGTGAACATCCACAAGCGCCATCTGAAGCCCACCCAGGGCCGACCGCAGGGCGCGATCGTCGAGATGGAACTGCCCATCCATATGAGCAACGTGAGCCCGGTCGTCGATGGCAAGCCCACCCGCGTGCGCTTTGCCTCGAAGGCCGACGGCTCGAAGGTGCGCGTGGCGGCCCGCAACGGTGCCGAACTCTCCACGCTGCACGGTCCCCGCACCGCCAAGAAGGCCAAGTGAGCCCCGGAGCTACCACCATGCCTCACGCCGTCCCATCCACCCCGACCCCCCGGCTTCAGCAGCTGTTCGCTGAGACCGTCACGCCGAAGCTCTTGAAGGAGTTCGGCCTGAGCAACGTCAACCAAGCGCCCACGATCGAGAAGGTCGTGATCAACGTGGGCGTCGGCAAGCAGCTCGAGAACCAGAAGCTCAAGCCCGAGTACCGCGACACGGTCATCGGCACGCTGAAGACCATCAGCGGCCAGAAGCCGATCATGGTGCTCGCGAAGAAGAGCGTGAGCAACTTCAAGGTGCGCGAAGGCGCCCCGAGCGGCTTCATGGTCACCCTGCGCCGCGAGCGCATGTGGTCCTTCATGGATCGCTTCATCAACCTGGCCACGCCCCGCATCAAGGACTTCCGCGGTCTTGGCGACCGCGCCTTCGACAAGGGCGGCTCGTACTCCTGCGGCCTGACCGAGCAGTCGGTGTGGCCCGAGATCAACATGGCGAACGTCAACTTCAGCCATGGCATGAACATCAACATCGTGTTCCGCAACAGCAACCCCAAGATGAGCCGCTTTGCCCTCGGTGAGCTCGGCATGCCCTTCGAACGGCGTGACGAGAACGGCAAGCGCATCGCCTGACCAACGAAGGACCAACCATGGCAAGCAAGCGCACCTTCGCTCGAATGAAGCAGACCCCCAAGTTCAGCACCCGCAAGCGCAATCGCTGCGAGCTGACCGGCCGCGCGCGCGGCTATTACCGCAAGTTCCGCATCAGTCGCATCATGCTCCGCGAGCTGGCCCTCCAGGGCCTCATCCCGGGCATGCGCAAGGCGAGCTGGTGATCGACACCGAACCCAGGAGCAACACATGAGCCTCCAAGACCTGACTGCCGACATGCTCACCCGCATCCGCAATGCGGTGAAGCAGAACCGCAAGAGTGTGACCTGCCTGAACAACAAGCTGAACCGCGGCATCCTCCAGGTGCTCGTGGACGAGGGTTACCTCAGCAGCTTCGAGGTCGTCGACGACGGCCGGCAGGGCGTGCTTCGCGTCGCCCTCAAGTACGGCGACCGCGGCGAAAGCCTGATCCACCGCCTCGAGCGCGTCTCGAGCGTGGGTTGCCGTATCTACAGGGGCTGTGACTCGCTGCCGCGTCCGCAGCAGGGTCTCGGCATCGCCATCGTGAGCACGAGCCGTGGCGTCATGAGCGACCGCAAGGCGCGCGAGATGCGCGTTGGCGGCGAAGTCGTGGCCACCGTCAGCTGAACCACCGGAACAACAGGAGCGAACCATGTCACGCATCGGAAAGAAGTCGATCCCGGTCCCCGGCGGGGTGAAGGTCGCGGTCAACGCCGCCAGCCGCACCGTCAGCATCGAAGGGCCCAAGGGCAAGACCAGCTTCGTCCACCGCCCCGAGGTGAAGGTCTCCTTCAGCGAGGCTGACAAGTCCATCACCTGCACGGTCGATGATCCGGCCAAGCTCGAGATGGGCAACCGCCGCGCCTACTGGGGTACCACCCGCGCGACCCTGAACAACATGGTCGCTGGCGTGACCAAGGGCTACGAGCGCAAGCTCGAGATCGTCGGCGTCGGCTGGGATGCCAAGGTCGCCGGCAAGAAGATCACCCTCAAGCTCGGCTATGCCGACGCGATCGAGCTCGCCATTCCCGATGGCCTGACCGTGGCCGTCGAGCAGGGCGTGAACGTGACCATCACCGGCATCGACCGTCAGAAGGTCGGCGCCTTCGCTTCGCTCATCCGCAGCAAGCGCAAGCCTGAGCCGTACAACGGCAAGGGCGTCAAGTACTCCGACGAAGTCATCCAGCGCAAGCAGGGCAAGGCCTTCGGCGCCTGATCCCAAGGCCTGACCCAACGCCCTGATCCAAACTTTAGGAAACGACCATGGACAAGTGCACCAAGAAGCTCGCCGCGCGTACCCGTCGCAAGAAGGGTCTGCGCAAGCGCATTCAGGGGACGCCGGACCGTCCGCGCCTCACCGTCTTCCGCTCGCTCAAGCACATCTATGTGCAGGTGATCGACGACTATGCGGGCCGCACGCTCGCGAGCGCCAGCACCCGCGACGTCGATGTCGCGGCGCCAGGCGGCAACTCCGCCGCCGCAGCGACGATCGGCAAGGCCGTCGCCGAGCGCGCCATGAAGGTTGGCGTGCAGAAGGTCGTGTTCGACCGCAACGGTTTCCGATTCCACGGCCGCATCAAGGCCCTCGCCGAAGCGGCTCGCACCGCCGGCCTGCAGTTCTGAGCCAACCACCAAGGACCACCAATGGCAGAGATGCTTGAAGACAACGGAACCGACGCCATCACCGTGGGCGTCTACCGCACCAGCTCCACGGTCGCCGGCGGCCGTCGCTTCAGCTTCGCCGCACTCGTCGTCGTCGGCAATCGCCGCGGCGAGGTCGGCGTGGGCTACGCGAAGAGCAACCAGGTCCCGCAGGCGGTCGAGAAGGCCACCCGCGAGGCGCGTCGCAAGACCAAGCGCTACCCGGTGCAGGCCACGACCGTGCCGCACACCGTCGAAGGCCGCTTCGGTGCCTCGAAGGTCGTGCTGGTGCCCGCGAGCCCGGGAACGGGCATCAAGGCCGGCGCCGCTGTGCGCGCGGTGCTCGAACTGCTCGGCGTGAAGGATTGCCTCAGCAAGTGCTACGGCAGCAGCAACCCGAAGAACCTGGTCAAGGCCACCTTCGAGGCGCTGGCCATGCTTCAGACCCGCGAGCGCATCGAAGCCCTGCGTGGCGTCACCCTCGGCACGACCGCCGTGGAAGATGCCATCGCGCGCGGCATGGCGTTCATGCCCAAGTCGTCGGGCGGCCCGCGCGCCCAAGCCCCGGTCAATACGGTCGGCGACGAACGTCGTCGCGGTGGCCAGCGTGGCGGTCCCCGTGGTGGTGGTCGCCGCTTCGACGGTGGCGGCGAAGCCCCGGCGCCGGCTCCAGCCCCGGCTGCGGCTCCTGCCGCACCAGCCACTCCAGCCCCGGCGGCCGATGCCCCCTCGGCGGGCTGATCCAAGCCATTCCCACACGAACACGAACACGAACGAACACTGAGCACAGTAGAGGAGCGCAGCTCACATGATGATCCATGACGTTACGAAGAAGGCCGGCGCGCACACCAAGCGCATGCGTCGCGGCCGCGGTGAAGGCTCCGGCATCGGCGGCACCAGCCGTCGTGGCCACAATGGTGCCAAGAGCCGTGCAGGCTGGACCAGCCGCCCCGGCTACATGGGCGGTTCGACGCCGCTCATGCGCCGCTTCCCCAAGATCGGCTTCAAGAACGCCTTCGCCACCACCTACGCGGTCGTGAATGTTTCGGACCTCCAGAAGTACTTCGACGCTGGCGCGCACGTCGACCTCGATGCCATGGTGAAGGTCGGCCTCGTTCGCAACCGCAAGCTCCCGGTCAAGGTGCTCGGCACTGGCGATCTCGCCAAGAAGCTGTCGGTCACTGCCGGCAAGTTCTCGGAGACTGCCAAGGCCAAGATCGAGAAGGCCGGCGGCAGCGTCACCGTCGCGTGATGCCCATCCCATGCTGAGCGCCTTCCTGAACATCTTCCGCATCCCTGACCTGCGCAACCGCGTGCTGTTCACGCTGGGCATGCTGGTCATCTACCGCGTCGGCTTCTGGATCCCCCTCATCGGGGTCGACCAGGCCGCGCTGTCGAATCTGGCCGAGAAGGCCACGGAAGATGCCACGGGCTTCGGTCGCCTGCTCCAGTTCGCCAGCATCTTCTCGGGCGGCAGCCTGCAGCAGAGCACGGTGTTCGGCCTTGGCATCGCGCCGTACATCACGGCGTCGATCATCTTCCAGCTGCTCCAGACGGTCTACCCGCCGCTCGCTGCATTGAAGAAGGAAGGCATGTCGGGCCAGCAGAAGGTGATGGAGTACACCCGCTACGCCACCGTGGCGCTCTGCTTCGTGCAGGGCTTCATGTGGCTGGGGTACCTCTACAGCCAGAACCTGGTCGAGCCCCAGTACGTGTCGGGTGGCGGCCGCATGGTGTTCTACGTGTCGGGCGTGACGGCGCTGGTCGCCGGCAGCCTGTTCCTCATGTGGCTGGGCGAGCAGATCGATAAGTTCGGCATCGGCAACGGCATCTCGATCATCCTGACCGCGGGCATCCTGGCGCGCATGCCGGCCGCGATCCAGTGGTTGTTCGACAACTTCAACCCAAGCGTCCAGGCATCCGACGGCAAGGTCGGCGCGCTTGGATTGGTGCTCCTGGTCGCCTGCTTTGTGGCGGTGGTCATGGGCGCGGTCATCATGACCGTGGCGACGCGACGCATCCCGATCCAGCAGGCCAAGCATGTTTCCGGCCGACGCATGTACGGTGGGGGCCGTCACTACCTGCCGCTGCGTCTGAACCACGCTGGCGTCATGCCCATCATCTTCGCCAGCAGCCTCATGATCTTCCCGAGCATGATCCTGGGCTGGCTCGCCGGCCTGGCCACCTCGGGCGGCTGGGCTCAGTGGCTCATCGAGTCGACCGCGTTCCTCGCGCAGAACTTCCAGATGGGTGCGTACCCGTACGTGCTCGTTGAGATCGTCCTGATCTACGTCTTCAGCTACTTCTGGGTGACCATCCAGATGTCGCCTGAGGAGATGAGCAAGCAGCTCAAGGAGCACGGCAGCTTCATCCCCAACGTGCGCCCGGGGCCGCGCACTGCCGAGTACCTCGAGGACGTCATCGGCCGCATCACCTATGTCGGCGCGGGCTTCCTCTGCGTGATCGCGATCATCCCCACGCTCGTCTCCGAGTCCTTCGGTGTGCCGCCGTACGTGAGCCAGTTCCTTGGCGGCACGGGCCTGCTCATCGTGGTCAGCGTCGCCCTCGACATCGTCCAGCGCTTGGAGGCGAACCTCCTCATGCGCAACTACTCGGGCTTCCTCAGCGACGGCGCCCAGGACGGCCCGCGCATCCGAAGCGCACGGGCGACCTGAGCCCCGCATCGTCACACCGCACCACCACAAAGGAGCCCATGCCCAAGGAAGACAAGATCTCTCTCGAAGCCGAGGTTACGGAAGCGCTCCCGGACAGCAAGTTCCGGGTCAAGCTGCCGAACAACCAGGAGATCATCGCCTACGTGAGCGGCAAGATGAGGAAGTTCTTCATCCGCATCACCCCCGGCGATCGGGTCACCGTCGAACTCAGCCCGTACGACATGACCAAGGGTCGGATCGTCTTCCGTCAGCAGTGAGCCCTCAGGGAACCATCAGGAACCACACGGAGCACACCATGAAAGTCCGAAGCAGCATCAAGCGCCGCACCAAGGATTGCCAGATCGTCATCCGCAAGGGCAAGCGCATCGTCATCAACAAGAAGAATCCCCGCCTGAAGCAGCGGCAGGGCTGAACGATCGAACCGAAAGGAACAGACCATGCCACGTATTGCAGGCGTTGACATCCCCGAGAAGAAGAAGATCATCGTGGCCATCCAGTATGTCCACGGCATCGGCCTCAAGGTCGCCACCGACATCTTGGGCAAGTGCGGCATCGATCCTGATCGTCGCGCACACACGCTGAATGACCAGGAGCTCGCGGCCATCGCCGCCGAGATCGACGAGAGCCATCTCGTCGAGGGCGCCTTGCGCCGCCAGGTGCAGACGCAGATCCAGCGCCTCAAGGAAATCCACTCGTACCGTGGCGACCGCCACCGCAAGGGCCTCCCAGCCCGCGGCCAGCGCACCCGAACCAACTCCCGTACCCGCAAGGGCCGCAAGAAGACGGTCGCCGGCAAGAAGGGCGTGAAGGGCTGATCCGGCCCCGAGCCCCCCAAGGAACACACCATGGCTACCAAGAAGAAGGTCCGCAAAAGCGTCGTCAAGGGCATCGTGCACGTGCACGCGTCCTTCAACAACACCATCGTCACCATCACCGACCTCAACGGCGAGACGGTGGCGTGGGACTCGGCCGGAACGGCCGGTTTCAAGGGCGCCCGCAAGGCGACCCCGTTCGCAGCAAGCCGCGCCAGCGAGCGAGCTGCGAGCAAGGCCAAGCGCGTGGGCATGCGTGAATGCGATGTCCGCGTGAAGGGCCCCGGCCCGGGCCGCGAGAGTGCCGTCACCGCCCTGGGCGCTGCCGGCCTGCGCGTGCTCACCATCGAGGACCACACCGGCGTGCCGCACAACGGCTGCCGGGCGGCCAAGAAGCGCCGCATGTGATCCGCCCGGTGCTTTCGCTACACTGATTGTCCAACTTTTTCCTGCCTCACCGAAGGGGCCCGGACCGCCCGGCAGCGGCCTGGAGCATCCGATCGAGGCAGGGCGACCGGTCCCGAAGAACCTGTCCTGCCGGACCCTGGAGACTCACCATGCATATCCGTTGGCGCGGCCTTGAACTTCCTGCCGCCGTCCTCGTTGATCCCGCTTCGCGTACCGACACCTTCGGCCGTTTCGTGGCCGAGCCGTTCGAACGTGGCTTCGGCACCACCATCGGCAACAGCATCCGCCGCATCCTGCTCTCGAGCCTCGAGGGCGCTGCGGTCACCAGCGTGCAGATCGGCGGCGTGTCGCATGAGTTCAGCACCATCCCGGGCGTCCTCGAGGACGTGACCGAGATCCTGCTGAACTGCAAGGACCTGATCATCGACATGGATGGCGATGAGTCTCAGGTGCTGCGTCTGCGCGCCAAGGGCAAGGGCGCCGTCACGGCCGAGCACGTGGAGTGCCCGGCTGGCGTCATGATCGTCAACAAGGATCGCCACATCGCCACGCTCACCGGCGATGCGTCGCTCGAGATGCAGCTCACCATCGAGCGCGGCCGTGGCTACCAGCCCGCCAGCGAGCAGTACACCAACGGCCAGGAACAGGTCGTCGGCGTGATCCCGATCGATGCGATCTTCAGCCCCGTCCAGCGCGTGCGGTATCGCGTCGAGGCCACCCGCGTCGGTCAACGCACGAACTACGACAAGCTCATCCTCGACGTCTGGACCAACGGCACCGTCACCCCGGAATTGGCCGTGGTCGAGGCCGCCAAGATCATGCGCAAGCACCTCAACCCGTTCGTGCAGTACGCGACGGCCGGGGAAACGCTGGCTGTCCAAGGCATCGGCGCTGAGACCGCGAGTGAGGAAGAACTCTTCCGCAAGCTCTCGATGCCGGTGACCGGCCTCGAACTCGGTGTTCGATCGAGCAACTGCCTCGAGAGCGCGCAGGTCCGTTTCGTGCACGACCTCGTCACTCGCACCATCGACGATCTGCTCCAGATCCGCGCCTTCGGCAAGACCAGCCTGCGCGAGGTCGAGGACAAGCTCGCCGAGCATGGCCTGAGCCTCGGCATGCGCCTGCCCGAGGGCTTCACCCCCACGGTCCAGGCCTGAAGCACAGCACACCCTAAGGAGTCATCATGCGTCACCGCGTTTCAGGAAAGCAGCTGAGCATCAAGGCGGATCACCGCCGGGCCATGCTGCGCAACCTCGCTGCCGGCCTCTTCGAGCACGGCCAGATCGAGACCACCGTGGCCAAGGCCAAGGCCGTCCAGCCGTTCGTCGAGAAGCTGATCACGACCGCCCGCAAGCGTTCGCTCGCCGCGCGTCGCACACTCAATTCGCGCCTCACGGATCGCAACGTGTTCCGTTGGATCGCCGACGGCCAGGTCAAGAACCCGCAGAAGCTCACGAGCGACTTCTGGGATCTGCCGAAGGAAGACGAGATCGTGTTTGATGAGTCGACTGGCGAGATCAAGCGCGGTCCGCGCCTGGTCGAGCACCTCATCAAGCGCGTCGCACCGCTCTTCGAAGGTCGAGCCGGCGGCTACACCCGCATCATTCGCCTGGGCAAGCACCGTCAGGGTGACGCCAGCGACTTGGTGCTGCTCCAGCTCGTCGGCCGCGAAAGCGGCTCGCAGGTGTCTGGCGCTGCCAGCCGCCGTCGCGAGAAGGCGGACAACCGCACCAAGTTCGCTGCCGCCCGTCGCAAGGCGAAGCCGGCCGCAGCCTGAGCACACTCGATCAGAGCGCGTTGCGCAACGATCAAGGATCACCACCAACGACCCGGCCCCGTGCCGGGTCGTTGTGCTTTGGGGGGGGATGTGGGCGCCGAGCCACGGCAGGCCCAACAGCACCCGGTGGGGATCCGGCCGGACGCACTATCACGAAGGTGTTGGTGTAGCCTCGCCCGGCCATGCTTGCCGAGCTTGACGCCCTCCAGGCCACTGCGTTGAACGCTCTCGCTGCGACGAGCGCGCCCGCTGCGCTCGAGGCGTGGCGAGTGGAGTGGCTCGGGGCGTCGGGCCGCCTCAAGGATGCCATGGCTGCGCTGAAGGCCTTGTCGGGCGCGGAGAAGCCTGCCGCGGGCAAGCGACTCAACGAACTCAAGGCCGCGCTCGAAGCGGCCTTTGCCGAACGCAAGGCGATCGTCGGTGCACGACCGGCTGGACCGATCGTCGATGTCACCGAGTCCGGCGCACCCTGCGGACTTGGTCGCCAGCATGTGCTCACCCGCACCATCGACGGCATCGTCGATGTCTTCGGCCGCATGGGCTTCAGCGTGGTCGAGGGGCCCGAGGTCGAAGACGAGTGGCACAACTTCAACGCCCTCAACATCCCCGATGGCCACCCGGCACGCGAGCCGACGGACAACTTCTACATGGGCGCGCAGGGCGGCGCGCTGCGCTTGCTGCGCACGCAGACGAGCACGGTGCAGATCCGCGCGATGGAAACCACACCGCCACCCTTGAAGGTGTGTGCGGTGGGGCGCGTGTACCGCCCGGATACGCATGATGCCACGCACTACAGCATGTTCCACCAGGTCGAGGGCCTGTACGTGGATCGCCACGTGAGCATGGCTGACCTGAAGACGACGCTGATCCAGTTCGCGCGCGCCTATTTCGGTGCCGACGCCGAGGTGCGCATGCGGCCGAGTTTCTTTCCGTTCACCGAGCCCAGTGCCGAGGTGGACATCATGATGCATGTCCGCGGTCAGCGGCAGTGGGTCGAGATCGGTGGATGCGGCATGGTGGACCCTGCAGTTTTCGCGGCCGTGGGGATTGACCCCGAGCACTGGAGCGGATTCGCCTTTGGCTTGGGCGTGGAACGCATCTGCATGCGCCGCTACGGCATTTCGGACATTCGTTGGCTGTTCGAGAACGACGCCCGATTCCTGCGCCAGTTCTGAGTTCGGCGCGGACAGGCCGTCAACGCGCGGACGGGTCGCAACGCGCGGACAGCCCCCCCAATGGGAGGAGAACCGGGATCGCGCGATCGGACCAGCGTCGGCAGCCCCGGAAAACTGCCGACACGTGAAGGAGTCATGACTCGTGGGGGCGTCGCGGGGCGAGTGGGAATCCTTCGCAGATTCAGAACATCGATGTCACATCCGCAGTAGGGAACCGTTCTACCTACGATCCTTGCATGCCGTCGCCCATCAGCGATTCCTTCCCACCGTCGGCCCGTTCGTGGCTGGCCGTGGCGCGCGACGGCTCGCCTGAGCAGCGCCGCGAACTCGCGGCCAACCTCACGTCCATTTATCGCGAACCGCTGCTGCGCTACCTGCATGCCTTTGGTGCGCGTCTCGACGTCGAGGACGTGGTGCAGGATCTCTGTGCTCGGATCCTCGATCCTGCCTTCCTCGATGCTTGGCAGCGCGCCGAGCGACCGTTCCGTCTCTGGCTGCGCACCGCCGCGCGGTTCGAGCTCATGAATCGCATCCGGGCGGAGCGTCGTCGATCAGGCACCGCCGATGAAGCGCTCGCGGAGCTGGTCGAGTCCGACAACGCCCAGGCCGCCTTTGAACGCGCCTACGCGGCATCGCTGATCCAGACGGCATCGGATGCCGCGCAGCGAGCGCTCGATGCACAAGGTCGCAGCCACGAGTGGATTCTCTTCATCGAGCACTTCGTGCATGGCAAGCCCTATGCAGAGTGTGCGCCACCCCTGGGCATTCCCATCGATGCTGCACGCCACGCCACGGCGCGTGTCCGGGGCTTGGTGCTCGATGCACTGCGTGGCGTGCTCTCGGCAGAGCAGGTTGCCGAGGCTGACGTCGAGCGTGAACTCGTGGCTCTGCTCTCGCATCTGGAGCCATGAGTCTTGGAACCACGATGCTTGGAGTCAGGAGTTCCTGAGCCATGAGCGCACTGCCTCCAGCTGATGCTGCCCCCGACGGCGCCGATCGCCGCGATGCTCCCGTGTTCCATGAACGCGGAGTGCGTGAGCCCGCGATCCGCACGAGCGATGCGGCAAGCAGCGAGCGCACCCGCTGCGCTGCGCTGTACGCGGCACTGCTTGGCGAACGGTTGCCCGCCGATGTCCTTGTCCGTCAGTGGCTTGCCGGATCCGGCGCAGGCACGTTGGCCATCGATCTCTTGGAGGTATTGCCGCAACCGGGCACCCTTGCATCGCTGGATCGCATCGACGCTGCGCGCCACGGTCCCGATGGGCCTGTCCGGGCGGACTGGCCGCCCTTGCTGCGCGTGGCTGGCATCGTGCGATATGTGGCGATGGTGGCGCTCGCCTTCCACGAGCACGGCGTGTGGCGCAGCTCGCGCCCCGCGAGCGAGCTTGATCCTGTTGCTGCCGCCATGCTGCCGATCGTGCCGGAGGCCTGGCGACCGGCACTCATGGCACTGCGCACGCGTGCTCAGGTGGTGTAGTCGGCGTTGATCTCGACGTAGCGCTTGGTCAGGCCGCAACTGTAGAAGACATCGCTGCATGCACCTTGGCCCAGGTCGATCGTGATGTGCACGATGTCGGCGGTGAACGCCGCGCGGCGGCTGGTGATGGCGCTGTCGGCAGGGGCACCACCCTCGAAGAGCGGCACGCCGTTGGCGCCTACACGAAGTTCCTCGACATTGAACGGCACGCCGGCGCGACCCGCCGCGGCCAGGATGCGGCCCCAGTTGGGATCACCACCGGTCACTGCAGTACGCACGAGCAGGCTCATGGCCACGGTGCGCGCAACCTGCAGCGCAGCCGCGGGCGTGGCAGCGCCGGTCACCGTGACTTTGATGCCTCGCTCGAAGCCCTCGCCATCCTGCACGACCTTCAGGGCGAGGTCGGTGCAGACCTCATCGAAGGCGGTCTGCAGCAGCGCTTCGTCGCAGGCGCCGGCCTGGCCGCTGGCGAGAGCGAAGACGCTGTCGTTGGTGCTCGTATCGCCGTCGACGCTGATGCGGTGGAAGCTGCGATCGACGCTGCGGCGCAGGATTCGATCGAGCGTGGGGGCATCGACGGCTGCGTCGGTGGTGATGGCCACGATCATGGTGGCCATATCGGGGTGGATCATGCCCGCGCCCTTGGCCACACCGGTCACGCGGACGTTGCCGACGGTCCGCGTGCATGCCTTGGCGCGGGTATCGGTCGTCATGATCGCCGTGGCGAAGGGCGCGCACGACTCGGTCGTGAGACCCGCCAACAGCGCAGGCAGCGCCGAGACGATCCGATCGCTTGGGAGCAGCACACCGATCACTCCGGTGGAGTTCACGAGCACGGCCTCGGGGGCGCAGTCACTGAGTCGCGCGAGGGCGTCGATCGTCTCCTGGCAGGCTGCCAATCCGTGTGGGCCAGTGGCGGCATTGGCGCAGCCGGAGTTGACCAGCAGGGCGGTGCAATGTCCTCGGCTGCGCGCCAGGTTCGTGCGGGACACCTGGATGGGTGCGGCGGCCACGAGGTTGCGCGTGAACATGGCCGCGGCCACGGCGCCCTTGGCGCACAACAGCAAGCCCAGGTCGGGCGCACCCGACTTCTTGATGCCAACCGCGATCCCTGCGCAGGCAAAGCCCAAGGGCAGGGGGAGGTCGGCTGGGCCGGCCGATGATCGACGCGGTGCGCTTGCGGTGGTGGTCATGGCAGGGAACTCCGCAGGGTTCAGGTGTTGGCGGTGGCGGGAGCGGCGAGCTCGAACACCATCGCGATCTCGTCGCACTGTTCCTTCTTCGGGCAGTTGGCGCAGTCCTTGAGCACCTTCTCAGGAAGGCTGTTCACGCTCACTTGCCGGAAGCCGCAGCGCTCGAAGAACCGTGGCGTACGGGTGAGCACGAAGACCTTCTGCAGCCCGAGCTTCGCTGCCCAGTCGAGGAAGTACTGCACGAGCTTCTGGCCGATGCCGTGCCCGAGCATGGATGGGTCGATGCCCAGGCTGCGGATCTCGGCCAGCTGTGGCGTGTACACCCAGAGCGAGCCGCACCCGACGACCTTGTCGGTTGATCCATCGGCCAGTTGGGCAACGGCGAACTCCTGCACGCATTCCATGATCTCGTCGCGGGAGCGCGGCAGATTTTCGCCTTCGCGGGCCCAGTGCTCCACGAGCGACACGATGCCGTCAAGATCCGCCATGCGTGCCTTGCGGATCGTGACACCGCCCATGGGCGTGCGTACGCGTCGATGGCCCAACCGCGCCTTGCGTGCACCCAGGAGCTCGGCGACGCGGCTGGGTGCCGTGCCACCGGGCACATCACGCTTGCGCAGGGCACTGTCGACCGTGAGCGCCGTGTACACGTCGGAGCCGATGCGCGAGTCCTCGCTCGACATCTGCTCGACGCTCAGGCCCTCGAGCGGCTTCTGCTCGATGATCGCCTTGCGCACGAGCCGCCCGGCGACGTGATGGGCATCACGGAAGGGGAGCCCCTTGGCGACGAGGTAGTCGGCGAGTTCGGTGGCGTTGGAGTAGCCGCCGAGTGCGGCAGCGCGGCAGCGCTCGCGATTGATGGTCATGCCATCGAGGACGATGGCTGTCATGCGCAGGCACATGGAGAGGTGCTCCATGCAGTCGAAGAGCGGCTCCTTGTCCTCCTGCTGATCCTCGTTGTAGGCCAGCGGCAGCCCCGTGAGGACCGTGAGGATCGTGACGAGGTTGCCGATCTGGCGGCCGGTCTTGCCGCGGATGAGTTCGAGCGCGTCGGGGTTCTTCTTCTGCGGCATCAGGCTGCTGCCGCTGGTGACGGCATCACTGAGCTCCACGAAGCCTGCCTCGGCGCTGGCATAGAAGATCACGTCCTCGGCAAAGCGCGAGAGATGCACCGCGCAGAGCGTGCACGCAGCGATCGTCTCGACGACGAAGTCGCGGTCGCTGACCGCATCGAGGCTGTTGGCGCTGGCGGCTTGGAAACCAAGGCTCTCGGCCAGACGCACGCGATCGATCGGGTAGGTGGTCCCCGCGAGCGCACCCGAGCCGAGCGGACAGACCGCCGTGCGGCGCGCGGCATCGGCGAGGCGATCACTGTCGCGCGAAAGCTTCTCGACGTAGGCCAGGCACCAGTGGGCGAAGAGGAGCGGCTGCGCACGCTGCAGGTGCGTGTAGCCGGGGAAGACCGTCTCCTTCTCGCGCTCGGCCAGCCGCAGCAGCGCCTCGATGGCGCCGTCGATCTCAATGCGGCGCTGCTCGATCTCGGCGAGCGTCCAGAGGCGAAGGTCGGTTGCTACCTGATCGTTGAGGCTGCGGCCCTTGTGGAGCTTCTTGCCCAGATCACCGATGCGGGCGACGAGCTCGCGCTCGACGAACGAGTGCACATCCTCGTCCTGCGCGGACTCGATCGACGAGGGATCGGACTCCACGAGCTCGAGGACCGCTTCGAGACCCTCGGTCACACGCGTGAGCTCGGTCGCATCGAGGACGCCACCATGCTTGAGTGCGCGAGCCCAGGCGATGCTGCCCTCGATGTCCTCGCGCACGAGCCTGCGGTCGAAAGGCAGGCTGTCGTTGAAGCGCTTGAAGAGAGGATCCACTTCGCCGCTGGCGCGGCCGGCCCAGAGCGCTGTCATCGGGCGAGGTCCTGCGTGGCGGCGTTCTGCTTCAGGGCGCGGATGCGGGACGGCAGGCTGAAGAGCCTGATGAAGCCATCCGCGTCCTTGTGGTCGTAGACCTCATCCTGGCCGAAGGTCGCGAAGTTCTGGCTGAAGAGGCTGTTGGGGCTGCGACGGCGCACCGCCGCGGCCGTGCCCTTGTAGCAGCGCACGACCACGTCGCCATCCATGACCTCGGCGACGGACTGCGCGGCGGCCCACATGGCGGCGCGCACCGGCGTGAACCACGTCCCGTTGTAGACATGGTCACCGAACTCGAGGGCGAGGCGCTGCTTCCAGTGGAGCGTGTCGCGGTCGAGTACGAGCTGCTCAAGGCCGCGCAGCGCTTCCATGAGGATCGTGCCGCCTGGGGTCTCGTAGGCACCGCGGCTCTTCATGCCGACAAGACGGTTCTCGACCAGGTCGATGCGACCAACGCCGTGGCGACCCGCGATCGCGTTGAGCGTGTTCATGATGCTGACGCTGTCCATGGCTCGGCCATCGACCGCGGTGGGGAAGCCGCCCTTGAATGAGATCGTCACGTCCTGGTGCTGGTCGGGGGCTTGTGCAGGGCTCGTGGTGAGCATCCACACATCGTCCGGCGGAGCCTTCCAGGGATCCTCGAGATCGCCGCCCTCGTGCGAGATGTGCCAGAGGTTCGCATCGCGCGAGTACAGCTTTTCCCTGCTCGCGGCGCAGGGAATGTTGCGTACGGCGAGATAGTCGAGCATCGCTTCGCGTGAGCGAAGGTTCCAGGTCGGCAGACGCCAAGGTGCGATCACCGCAAGCTGCGGGGCCAGCGCCGCGTAGGTGCTCTCGAAGCGGACCTGATCGTTGCCCTTGCCGGTGCAGCCGTGGGCCAGTGCATCACAGCCGGTCTGCAGGGCCGCGGTGACCTGTGCGCGGGCGATGCAGGGGCGGGCAATGCTCGTACCCATCAGGTAGCGGCCCTCGTAGACCGAGCCCATGATCGCCATGGGGAAGGCAAACTCCTCGAGGAACTCCTGCTTGAGGTCCATGACCACGCACTCGCTCGCGCCCGTCGAGCGCGCCTTCTGCTCGATGCCATCGAGTTCGCGATCGCCCTGCCCGACGTCGGCGACGACCGCGACGACCTCGGCGTCGTAGTGCTCCTTGAGCCAGGGGATGATGCAGCTGGTGTCGAGGCCACCGGAGTAGGCGACGGCGATCTTGGTGGGTGAGGTGGGCATGGTCGGTGCTTTCCTTGGAAGGTACGGGTCAGGGATGGCGGTCGGTTGGGAAACGGTTCAGGCCGAGAGATTGCTGGGCACGAATGCGGTGGGCAGCTCGACGAGGTCAGGGCGCAGCAGTGCAAGCAGGATGGCGCACTGCACGTGCATGCGATTCTCGGCTTGGTCGAAGACGACCGAGGTGGGGGCATCGATCACATCGTCGGAGACTTCTTCGCCGCGGTGGGCGGGGAGGCAGTGCATGAACGCCGCACCGGGCGCCGCCTTGGCCATCAGTGCGGCATTCACCTGATACGGCCGAAGCGCAGCACGCTTGGGTTCCGCATCGGCTTCCCCCATGCTGATCCAGGTGTCCGTGTAGATGGCGCTCGCGCCCGACACCGCATCGAGGTCGTGCGTGAACCGGATCGATGCGCCGGTACGCATGCATCGAGCCTGCACCGCACGCACGATGTCGGCCGATGGGGCGAGGCCCCGCGGCGTGATGACCGTGAGCCTGCCGCCGACGGTCGCGATGCCTTCCATCAGCGAGTGACAGACGTTGTTGCCATCGCCCACCCAAGCCACATGGGGAATCGCCGCCGAGCCGAATCGCTCGGCCAGGGTGAGCAGGTCAGCCATGGCCTGGCACGGGTGATGCAGATTGCTGAGGGCATTGACGACCGGGATCGAGGACCATGCCGTGAGGGCCTCGACCGTGCTGTGCAACATCGTGCGCACCACGAGAGCATCGAACCAGCGCTCCATGCTGCGGGCCCAGTCGCTCAGCGCCTCGCGCTGGCCGATGGGCGAATCGCGCTGGTCCATGAAGACCACGCTGCCCCCCATGAGCTGGAAACCGACTTCGAACGACGCGCGGGTGCGCAGCGAGGGCTTCTCGAACGCGAGCGCAAGCGCCATGCCACGAAAGGCCGTCGACCAGGCAGCAGGATTGCGCTTGATGCGCGCGGCAAGTGCGAGCAGGCCGTGGACCTCGTGCTGGGCAAGGTCGTGCACGCAGGTGAGGTGGCGCGTGGCCAAGGGGCGCTGCGTGGAAGCGGTGGCCGGGTGTGCCGCCGGCGTGGTGGCAAGCTTGGTCATGGGCAGGGCAGCTCGGATGGTGCGGCGATGCGGGTCCCGGCGACGCCACCGGAGAGCAAGTTCGACAGGATGGCGGGGTCGGCCCAGCCGGCGATCGTGACCGCCACGCCAGTGGCTGCGGCGGTTTCGAGCGCACCGCGGACCTTGGGAATCATGCCGCCGGTGATCGTGCCATCGGTGACGAGCCGATCGATCGTTGCGGCATCGAGCTCCGGGATGATGCCGTGGCCGGCAGCAAGCACGCCTGGCACATCGGTGAGGAACACCAGCCCGCGAGCACGGAGGATCGAGGCGACCGCGGCGGCGGCATCGTCGGCGTTGACGTTGAGCAGTTCGCCCGCTGCACTCGTGCCGATGCTGCTGACGACCGGCAGCACGCCCGCGCCCAGCAGTGCACGAATGCCGCTTGGGTCACCGGCGTGGACCGAGCCGACGCAGCCGGGATCGAAGCCCAGGTGCGTGGCCCGGGTGCACGCTGCAAGACCGGCATCGGAGAGTCGAAGCCCGCAGGCGCGCACCCCGGCGGCGATCATGCTGGCGACGAGCTGGGCATTGACCTGGCCGCTCAGGACGCCACTGATCTGCAGCACCTGTTCGGGCGGCGTGATGCGGATGCCATCGCGCCGCTCGGTCGGCATGCCAAGTGCGGCGAGCTGGCGATCGACGGCCTTGCCCCCACCATGCACGACGACCACGCAGCCGGGCTGCGACGCGTGCATGGCGGCAATCTGCTGGCAGATCGGCGTGAGCGCGGAGGGGCTGTCCATCAGCGCGCCGCCGAGCTTGATGACGAAGGGTGCGCTCACGCCAAGGCTCCGGCGTTGGTGCTTGCGTTGGCGTGACGGGAAAGGCCAAGGCCCATGGACTCGGGGAAGCCGAAGCGGAGGTTCATGCACTGCAGCGCCTGGCCAGCCGCGCCCTTGACCAGGTTGTCGATGGCACTCACGATGACCAGGTGGCCGCGGCGATCGCAGCCACCAAGCCCGATGTCGCAGAAGTTCGTCCGCTCGACGCCCGCCACGCTGGGCCACGACCCCTCGGGCAGCACTCGCACAAAGGCACTGGCCGCGTAGCGATCGGTGAGCGCTTGGCGGCAGGCATCGACGGTGGTGCCCGGCGCAAGGTCCGCATGGATCGTGGAGAGGATGCCGCGGTCCCAGCAGCCCAGATGGGGCGTGAACAGCACATCGGCGCCGGTTTCCTGCGCCATCTCAGGTTGGTGGCGGTGCGAGAGCACGCCGTAGGGTTGCATCGAGACCTCGCAGAACAGGCTCTTGACGGCGGCGGTTCGGCCTGCACCGCTGACACCGCTGGCGCTGTCGACGATCACACGATCGGGCAGGACGAGACCAGCATCGACGAGCGGTCGCACCGGGAGGATGACGCTGGTCGGATAGCAGCCGGGCACGGCGATGAGCTGCGCACCGATCAGATCATTCCGTCTGAGCTCCGCGAGGCCATAGACCGCAGTCGCCAGCAAGTCAGGATGGCGATGCTCGAAGCCGTAGTGCGCGGGGTAGAGCGCGGGATCGCGCAGGCGGAAGGATGCCGAGAGATCCAGCACAGCGAGGCCAGCATCGAGCAGCGCCGGGGCCAAGGCCTCGCTTGCTTCGTGTGGAGTGCAGAGAAAAACCGCCTTGGCGCCCGAGGCGATGATGGCGGACGGATCGGCCGCCTCGATGGGCAGGTCGGCCACACCGCGGAGGCGTGGATGCACGCTCGACAGCGCTTCGTTGCCGGCGCGCGAGCCCGAGCCATAGACCCCAACGACCGACACCTCGGGGTGCGCAGCCAGCATGGCGACGAGCTCGGCTCCGCTGTAGCCAGCGGCACCGACAACGGCAACGGGAAGGGTGGGCGTGGTCATGGTGGTGGGGGAAGGCGCGGCCGGCCGCTCAGGCCGTGGCCTTGCGGCGGGCGGGCGAGGCGGCGACGGTCAGCCGACGTACGAGTTCCTTGGCGTTCGATGCCGTGCGCGTGGCCACGAAGACGCAGTCATCGCCGGCGATGGTGCCGACGACGCCGCGCATGCTCGATCGGTCAAGTTGGAGCGCCAGCGCGCTGGCTTGGCCCGGCGGCGTGTGGAGCACCACGAGGTTCCCGGCCTGTTCGACGCCGGCCAGGAGCCGCCGCGCAAGGGCATCGAGCGCATCGACCGAGGGCTCGGGGGCGCCACCCTGCAGCCGATAGCCGCCGGCGCCCTTGAGCACCCCGAGTTCCGCAAGGTCACGCGAGAGCGTGGCTTGCGTGGTGCGAATGCCCTGGGCAGCGAGCTCGCGCTGCAGCTCGTGCTGGCTGTGCAGCTCGGCGCCGGCGATGAGGCGGGCGATGGCACGATGACGTTGGACCTTGGTGGCAGCCATGGGGAAGTGGATGAATATACAGCCTTCTGCATACTATGCAAGCGATTGCATGAAAAAACCGCGCCGAGTCGGCGCGGTCGTGCGGTGCTCGCGTGCGAGCGATGCTGCGGATCACTCGGCGTGATCGCTGCCCTCGTCAGGCCCGTCGTCAGCGCTTTCGGGTTCCTGCGGCGGGAGCTCCTTGGAGCCCTCGATCTTCTGGCCGGCAGCAGCCATCTTGCGCTTGTAGGTGTCGATCTTGGTGCGGTCGGGCGAGAGGATCGCCGACTGCCGGCGACCAGCCATGCGGGGCGACATGTCGAGGCGCGCCACCTCAAGCAGGGCGTTGATGACCTGCCTGATGAGCTGGTCACCGATCTCGCGGTGCGCGAGTTCACGCGCGCCGCGGAAGCTCTGCACGATCTGGACCTTGTTGCCTTCGATGAGGAATGCCCGGGCCTGTCGCACGCGAAGCTCGACGTCGTGCACGCCGATCTTCATGCTGCGCCCGAGCCGGACTTCCTTGAGTTCGCCGCCCTTGGAGTTCTGGCGGTTCTTCTTCTCGGTCTTGGCCTGCTCGTACTTGAACTTGCCGAAGTCCATGATCTTGCAAACCGGTGGGCGCACATCGGCGGCGATCTCGACCAAGTCGAGGCCGGCCTCCTGGGCCATGCGCTTGGCCTCGTCGGTCTCGACGACGCCGATCATGGTGCCGTGCTCGTCGATCAGGCGGATCGGGCTGATGCGGATGCGGTCATTGATGCGCGGGCCGGCGGGGGCGAAGTCGCGCTGGAAGGGAGGACGGCGAGGCGGGAACTGGCTGATGGGAGGCTCCTGGGCGTCAGCTCGGACGGGAATGGCCACGGCGCGCTGACAGCAACCGTGAACCTGATGTCAGGTTTCCACTGCGTGGGTGGAGGATGTCCATGCTCGCTCGCGACGGCCTCATGGGAGGACGCGAGTGGGGGAAGTCATCATTCGGCGATGGTCCGCTGCATGGGGAAGCGACGCCACGAGGCGCCGTGCGGACACTAGCCCAAGATCCGGCCCGGCACAAGCAGACACCGTGAATTCCGCGGTTGCGGCGGGAGAAACACACCCGGTGCGCGGACCGGGGGTGATCGCTGCTCCGGGCGTCGGCTCGACCGGCATCAGGCTGGCCGCGCGGCGAACGAAGCCTGGACCGAGCCAGGCGCACCCGAGAGCATGCGCGCTTCCGCCTCGCGCGCGATGCCGTCGACGAAGGCGTCAAAGGGCATCTCGCCGAGGTTGGCCTCAGTGCCGCGGGCGCGCACGCTGACGGCGCGGCTCTCGGCGTCGCGCGGGCCCACGACGGCCATGTAGGGGATCTTCTCCTCGGCGGCGATCTTGATCTTCGCCTGCACGCGCTCGTTCGAATGGTCGGCCTCGGCGCGAATGCCGCGGGCCTTGAGGGCGGCGCAGAGCTCGTCGGCGTAGGCCGCGCTCTTCTCGGAGATCGGCAGCACACGCACCTGCTCAGGGCTCAGCCAGAGCGGGAACGCCCCGGCGAAGTGCTCGATGAGGCAGCCGATGAAGCGTTCCATGCTGCCGAACGGCGCGCGGTGGATCATGACCGGCCGGTGGGGCTGGTTGTCTGCACCTGCGTACGAGAGATCGAATCGGATCGGCAGGTTGTAGTCGACCTGCACGGTGCCGAGCTGCCACGAGCGGCCGATCACATCCTTCACGACGAAGTCGATCTTCGGGCCGTAGAAGGCGGCCTCGCCGGGATCTTCACTGAACGGGACGCCCAGCGAGCGCGCCGCGTCGCGGCAGGCCTGCTCGGCCTTGTCCCAGTTCGACGGGTCACCCACGTACTTCGCGCTGTCAGGATCACGCAGGCCCACGCGCACGCGGTACTCGTTCATACCGAGCGTGGCGAAGATGATCTTCACGAGCGAGAGGCAGCCGAGCACTTCCTGCGCGATCTGGTCCTCGCGCACGAAGAGGTGGGCATCGTCCTGCGTGAAGCCGCGTACGCGCGTCATGCCGCCGATCTCCCCGGACTGTTCCCAGCGGTACACGGTGCCGAACTCCGCCAGGCGCACGGGCAGGTCACGGTAGCTGTGCGGCTCACTCGCGAAGATGCGGATGTGGTGCGGGCAATTCATCGGCTTGAGCATGTAGCCGTCGACCTCGCCCTTGGCCATGCGGTTGCTCAGGTCTGCACAGGTGCAGCCTTCGGAGGCCAAGCGCGCCATCTCGTCGTGCTCGATGATCGGCGGGTACTGGCTCTCGCGGTAGTAGGGGAAATGTCCGCTTGTGCGGTAGAGATCGAGCTTGCCGATGTGCGGCGTATAGACCTGCTGGTAGCCCTGCTTGCGCAGTTCGGCCCCGATGAAGTTCTGGAGTTCGTTGCGGACGATCGAACCCTTGGGCGTCCAGAGGATCAGCCCCTGGCCGACCATCTCGTCGATGTGGAAGAGGCGAAGCTGCTTGCCGAGCACGCGGTGATCGCGCTTGCGGGCCTCTTCAAGCTGGACCATGTGGGCATCGAGCTCGGCCTTGGTGGCGAACGCCGTGCCGTAGACGCGCGTGAGGCGGTCGCTGGTCTCGTCGCCCTTCCAGTAGCTGCTGGCCAGGCTCATGACCTTGAAGGCACCGATACGGCCCGTGCTCGGCACGTGCGGGCCCCGGCAGAGGTCCTCCCAGTCCTTGCCAGGCGTACCGGTGGCGTACCAGCTCAGCGTGGTGCTGCCCGCTTCGGCGGCGCGCTCGGCATTGTCGAGCTTGTACTTGCTGCCCTCGCCGCGCAGCTTGGTCATGCCCTCCGCCAGCGGCAGGTCATAGCGCGTGAAGCGGCGATCCTCGGCCACGATCTTCGCCATCTCAGCCTCGATGCGCGCGAAGTCATCGCTGCTCGGCACCTTGTCATCGGAGAAGGCCATGTCGTAGTAGAAGCCCGTGTCGAGCGACGGCCCGTAGACGAGCCGCACGAGGGGGAAGAGCCGCTGGATCGCCTCGGCCATCACGTGCGCCGCACTGTGCCGCAGGAGCGCGATGGCTTCGGGATCGATGCCTCCGTCACGGCGCTTCATGGTGACGATGGCCAGCGCGCAGTCGCGGTCGAGCGTGGTGGCGAGGTCGGTGAGGATGCCGTCGACCTTGGCGCCCAGAGCGGCTTTCGCGAGGCCGGCGCCGATGTCGGCGGCGACCTGCGCGGCGGTCACGGGGGCGTCGTAGGACTTGACGGTTCCGTCAGGAAGCGTGATGCGAGGCATGGGGGCGGAAGGTACCGCGCCACGGCCTGATCAGGACTTGGGCTTGCCGTCGTTGAAGAGGGTCGGGTGGTCGCCGACGGGAGGCCGCTCCTGGAGCGCGGTGATCTCTGCGGCGAAGTCCTCGACCGAACGGAAGGCGTAGTAGACGCTCGCATAACGGATGTAGGCGACCGGATCCACTTCCCGCAGCCTCACGGCGACCGATCGGCCGATCTCGGGGCTGTCGACCTCGCGGGTGAATCGCCGGTGCAGCTCGTCCTCGACCTGCGTGGCGATGCGTTCCATGATCGCGGCCTCAATGGGCCGTTTGGAGCACGCGCGCTGGATGCCGGCGAGTACGCGCTCGCCATCGAAGGCCACACGCGAGCCATCGCGCTTGACCACCATGAGCCGTTCAGCGCGCTCGATGCGTTCGAAGGTCGTGAAGCGCCGGCCGCAGGCCTTGCATTCGCGTCGCCGCCGGACTGCGCCGCCTTCTTCGGCGGGGCGACTGTCGACGACGTTGGTGTCAGGGGCGGTGCAGTCGGGATTTGGGCAGCGCATGCTCAGGCCTCCCTGCGGTGGATGGGCGGATGGCCGATCGGCATCCGCATGACGGTCAGATCTCCTCGATCTCGGCGACCTTCTTCGCGGCCATCTCGTCGATGCGCGTGGTGTACTGCTTGGTCAGGTCGTCGACGGATTCCTTGGCGCCCTTGGCCTGGTCCTCGCTGACCTTGATCTTTGGGTCGGCCTTGGCCGCGTCGATCGACTTGTTCGCGTCGCGGCGCTCGTTGCGGATCGACACGCGCGACTCCTCGGCAAGCTTCTTCACCTGGCCGGCAAGCTGCTTGCGGCGATCGGCCGATGGGGGCGGCACGTTGATGCGGATCTGGTTGCCCTCAGCCTGCGGGTTGAGGCCCAGGCCGCTGGTCTCGATCGCACGGATGATCGCGGCCTTCGCGCTGGGATCGAAGGGCTTGCAGAGCAGCTGCGATGCTTCGGGCACGCTGATCGCCGCCAGCTCTCGCAGGTCGGTCATGCTGCCGTAGTACTCGACCTTCACGTACTCGAGCAGGGCCGTGCTGGCCCGGCCGGTGCGGAGGCCGCGCAGCTCGCGCTGCAGGTAGTCGACCGACTTCTGCATGCGTTCCTCGCACTCGAGCAGGATGGTGTCCAGATCCATGGTGTTCCTCGTGGTCCTTGGTGGTGATCCGTTGGATCAGGCCGTGGCGCTAGGCCCTGACCAGCGTGCCGATCGGCTCGCCGCGCACGGCGCGCGTGATGTTGCCGGGCACCTTGTAGTCGAAGACGATCAGCGGCAGCTTGTGCTCCATGCACATGGTCAGCGCCGTGAGATCCATCACGCCGAGCTGCTTCTCGACGGCTTCGCCGAAGGTCAGCGATTCGTAGCGCCGCGCGGATGGGTCCTTGCGCGGGTCGGCCGTGTAGACGCCATCGACCTTGGTGGCCTTGAGCAGGACATCGGCATTCAGTTCGATGGCGCGCAGGCTCGCGCAGGTGTCGGTGGTGAAGTACGGATTGCCCGTGCCTGCGGTCAGGATGACCACTCGGTCCTTCTCGAAGTGGCGCAGCGCCCGAGGGCGAATGAACGACTCAGCCACGGAAGGCAGCAGGATCGCGCTCATGACGCGGCTCTCGACGCCGACAGCCGCCAGGGCTTCCTTGAGCGCCAGGCCATTGATGACGGTGCCCAGCATCCCCATGTAGTCGGCGGTGCTCTGGTCGAACTTGCCCGCGGCGGCAAGCTTCGCGCCCCGGATGATGTTGCCGCCACCGACGACGACGGCGAGGTCGAAGGTCGCGGACTGCTTGGCTGCGGCGATTTCGCCGGCGATGACCGCGAGTTCGCCCGCCGAGATCCCGAACTGGCCTTGCTCGGCCAACGACTCGCCGCTGATCTTCAGGAGGATGCGCTTGTAGGGGCTCGCCATGGGTGGGGATCCGTTCGGAGCGTACTACAATCCACGGTGTCCAACGGACGAGGAGGAAGCGCGTGCAGTCGGCTGCAGGAGCACGGCAGGAGAGTGGCGCGCCGAATGTGCGTGCGCCCCGGCTGTTGCGTGCCATCCTGCTCGGGATCGCCTTCAGCGTGCCGTTCCACCTGCTGCTGGTCGGCGTGCTGGCGCTCATCCCGATCCTTCGTCCCGTCGCGACGGAGCCCGAGTTCAAGGTCTTCGACGTGGTGCTCGCGGCGCCCACTCCGCTTGAGCGGCCTGCCGAGCCATCGACCCAGTCGGCCGACGACATGCCGGCGCTCGAGTCCTCCGGCACAGCCGAGCCCGTGAGTGCCGAGGCGATGCCGCTGCCCACCCAGGGCTCGCCGGTCCCGATCGAGAGCGGATTCGGCACGGGGACCGGCATGGGCGCTGGCGGTGGTGATGGTTTCGGCGGCGGTGGCGGAGGTGGCACCACGTTCTTCGGTGTGCAGGGGACGGGTCGCCGCGTGGCCTTCATCGTGGACAAGAGCGGATCGATGTCCCGCGGCAATCGCATGGATCGGGCGCGGGCAGAAGTGACGGCGGCCGTCTGGGGCCTGCCCGACTACGCCAAGGCGTGCGTGCTGTTCTATGACACGACCATCATCTCGCCACCGGGCTTCGATGCGTTCACCCGGCTGCGTGGCGCCTCGCGTGATGACTTCGTGGCGTTCCTCGCGGGCATGCGTCCATCCGGAGACACGTCGCCGATCGGCGCGTTCCGCCGCGCCTTCGGGCAGGGCGAGCGGCCGGATCTCGTGTACTTCCTCAGCGACGGCGAGATCAATCCCGAGGAAGTCGATGCGATCCTGGCGCTGAACGCCTCGGGGCGACCCGCGGTCATCCACTGCATTGCGCTCGGCAGCGACGCTGGCAAGGTGCAGCTGCAGCGGGTGGCCGCCGTAAGCGGGGGCAGCTTCACCTTCGTGCCTGAGGGGCCGCAGTGATGGTGCTCGTGCCCATCATGCTTGCGGCAGCAATGCTCGTCGCCGACCCGATCGAGTGCACGCCGTGGGGCGGCGCCCCCATGCGCGGCACCGTATCTCGCGCCGATGCCTGCGGCATCGTCATCGTGCTCGAGGGAGGCAAGGCCAACATCTCGCTGGCGTGGTCCGATGTCCGGGCGATCGCGCCCGCCGATCCAGCGTGGTCGTCATGGATCGAAGCGGGCGATGCCGCCCGTCGCGGCGACCAGCGGCTGGCCCGTGGTGATGCCGCACTCGCGGCCGAGGCGTTCGAGCGCGCGACCACGCTGCTGGCCGGCGCGCGCGGCGAGTGCGTGCAGTCGGTGTGGCTGCAGTGGGCTCGCTCGTTGCAGGCCTGCGGCCGAGCGACCGCAGCATCGCTTGCGTTGATGAGGGGGAACGATCTCTCGTCCGATGATGCGATCGCGATGTGGCCCGCAGATCTGTGCCCGGCCTATGCCGATCCGAAGGAAGCACGCGAAGCGTGGGCTGCGTTTGATGGCGCGCCCTTCGCTGCTCCTCGGGCGGTGGCGTGGTGCGCGCTCTTGCGCGAGGTCGCGGCCCGGCAGGCGAGCGTGGCACCGAAGGCCCCGCCCAAGCCGCCACGCGGAGCCGCAAAGGACGACGTCATGCGCCGCGAGCGGCTGGTGCTCGAGCAGTGGATCGAGGCGCTTGCCGAAGCATCGAGCGCACGACAGCGGGCGCGCGAAGCACTTGCGGACATGCTCACGCGCACCGAGACGCCCGTCCGTCACTGGTGCCGCGTGGCCATCGGCCAGTCGCTGATGGCCGAGGCCCGGGATGCGAAGCCGGGTTCGGCCGACGCGCGCCGGCTGGCCCTGGATGCTGCCGAGCAATTCCTGACCGTCGTTGCCTGCGACGACGCCGCGATTCCCATGCTTTCCGCGACCTGCGCCGCACTCGGTGCGCAGGCTCTCGATGCTGCGGGCGATGCTCGCGGCGCTACGACCGTACGGACCCGATTGCTCCAGGAAGGACCCTCACCGTGATGCATGCGCTCCTTGGCCTCGACTTCATGCCGTTCCTCGCCCAGGAGGCTTCGGCCACCTACCTGCGCTACATCACCGGCGGTGGTGTGGTTGGCTACGTGATCGTCGGCCTGAGCGTCATCGCCGTCGCCCTTGGGTTGGCGCAGCTCGTGCATGTGCGCGCAGCGTCCCTGGCCCCCTCGTCGCTGATGGATGACATCAACACGATGGCATCGCAGGGGCAGTTTGGCAGGGCGCTCGAGCGCCTCAAGCTCGCCGATGCCGATTGCTTCGCCGGTCGCGTGCTGCGGGCCGGGCTCAAGCGTGCCAGCCAGGGACCGCTCGGTCCGCTCGAAGCCCGCAGCGCCATGGAAGATGCCGGCGGCGAGGAATCGATGCAGCTCGAACAGCGCCTCGACTGGCTCGCTGCGATCGCCAACATCGCCACGCTGCTTGGCCTGCTGGGCACGGTGCAGGGCATGATCGGTGCCTTCGAGACGGTGGCCTCGAGCGCCGTCAATGATTCGGGCTACTACCAGCGGCTCGCCGAGAACATCTCGATCGCGCTCATCACCACCTTCCAGGGACTCTGCGTGGCCATTCCTTGCATCGCGCTGCACACGTTCCTCCGCACGCGGCTCACTCGGATCGTGGCGCTCGTGGGTGATGAGTGCGACCGCGTCGTGGCCGAGCTCGAGCGTCATGCTGCCAAGGGGCGCGGAGGCCGTGCATGAGGTTCGCACGTCGGATGGCGACCGAGGGCGGCATCGACATGACGCCGATGATCGACATCGTCTTCCAATTGCTCATCTTCTTCCTGACCACCGCAGCGATCGCGCAGGCCAACCGCGTGCAGCTCGATCTGCCGCGCGAGGCCGGTGCTCCCGATCCAACGCCGACAGGGCCAGGGCTCGTCGTTTCGATCCGCGCTGACGGGAGCTGCGAACTCGCGGGGCGCACGGTGACGATGGACGAGCTGACAACGGCCGGGCGCGCATCGCTTGCCGAACGGGGCCGCCACGTGCCCGTGGTGCGCGCCGATCGCAGCGCGCCCGGTGCCCGGCTGAATGACGTGATCGATGCGTGCCGGCAAGCAGGCTTCGATGGCATCCGCCTGGCGACCACGCCCGGAGGCGGCGGATGAGGTTCGCTCGGGGTGGGCGCCGCGGCGGTCGCATCGTGCTGAGCATGACCAGCATGATCGATGCCACGTTCCTGCTCCTGGCCTACTTCATCTTCACCACCGGCGTCGAACGACGCGAGGAGCAGCTCGCTGCTGCGCTGGCCGCGCGCGCCGCCTCGACGGCCACCGAACTGCGACCACAGGTGATCGAGGTCCGTGGTGGCACGGCCGCAGCCTTCACCGTGGGCAGCAATGCTGTCGCCACGCGTGATGAACTTCGGTCCATCCTGGAGCGGCTGCCCAAGGAGGCCGGCCTGCTCGTGCGGGGCCACGACAGCGCGTCGGTGGCCTCGGTGGCGGCGGCGATGCAGGCTGCGAGCGATGCAGGGTTCGGGGAGGTGGCGTATGCGCCCGCGCGGTGACGACGCGGGCACGCTGGCTGGCTCGCGTGTGCGTCGGATCACCGGTGCCGTGCGGGGCTTGGGCGCGGCACTCATCGCTTTGATGGCGATGATCTCACCCGCGGCGCATGCCGATCAGGAGCGCCTGGATGCCGACGCGGCGGCGCTCGAGCGATTGTCGGGATCGCTCCGGCTCGATCGGCTCTCTTGGCATGTGGCCGAACGCCGGTTCGACGAGGCCACAACGCCTGAGGAGCGCGAGGCGGTGGCGCGTGACCTCGTACGGGTCGTCGAGCCCATGGCCGAAGCGGCTGATCCTGAGCTCGCCGAAGCGCTTGCGCAGCGGCTGGAGCGCATCCTCGACCAGTTCGCTGCCGTGCACGTGGATGCGCCCGGCATGGCCTGTGTGGGGCGACTGCTCGATGCCAGCAGCCAGGTGATCGGTCGGTTGCGTGCAGGCGATGAGGTTCCCGCAACCGAGGTGGCCACGGCGATTGGCTGGGCGAGCAGGGCGGAATCGCTCTCGCGCGCCATGGTCGAGGACCTTGGCTCGCGCACGCCGCCTGGGTTTGAACAACTGCTCCGGTCGCGCCTGGCTTGGTCCAGGCTGCAGGGTGCATGGCTTCGGTTGCAGGGCGAAGGTCGCGGTGCCGAGGACCTCGCCGAATCGGCCATCCGCCCGTTGGCCGAGGTCCTCGAGATCGATGGTCGCACGCCGAAACCCGAGGAGGTCAGCGTGGACCTGCGGTCGAACGAGGTCTATGCGTGGGCGATCGTCGGCATGGCGCAGGCGCGTGCGCTCCTGCCTCGGGGCGGTGCGAGCGATGCGATGCGTTGGCTGGAGCTCTGCGACGATCCGGTCACCGCTCCGGCCGTTCGCTCCGCTGCCATGGAGTGGCGGCTGCAGGTGTGCCTCGACGCGCAGGACTGGACACGCGCGCGTGTGCTGCTCACCGGCGCT
>SYIB01000061.1 GCA_005798965.1 Planctomycetia bacterium | reverse complement strand
CGGACCTGCCTCTACTCGAACAGCCCCGATGGCCACTTCCTGATCGGGCCGTGGGGCGACTCGGGCCGCGTGACGGTCGCCAGCGGCTTCAGCGGTCACGGCTTCAAGTTCATGCCGGTGCTGGGCGAGGCGCTCGCGGACTTGGCCATGAAGGGCGCGACGCGCTTGCCGATCGGCTTCCTGTCACCGAGTCGGCTGGGGTGACTTGTGTTGTGGATGCCTCAACGGCCATACATGACATGAAGCCAGAGTTCTCGGTGATTCGCTCGGCATGTTGCTTCCCAATCGGAGTCAACCTGGTGGGGGAGCATGTTTGTGAGTGCACCGATGAGCCCATCACCGCCGGGGAAAGCCATGTACTCAAGCGCTTCGTCCGGGAACAGCTCGCCACGCTCAAGAAGCGTTTCCGCATCTTCGCGCATGGAGATCTCGGCTCGCTGGGCCATGAGCACTGCGTTCACATAGGCAAGCGAATCTCTCGCTTCATAGGCGAGTTTCGCATTCGCCAACTGTTGGCGGTAGGTCTGTTGTGTTCGCTTGATTGAGCCGATGGTTGGCTTGTCACAGCCTCCGGTCAAGGCCAGCAAAGCCACGGCGACTCCACAAAGCAGCGAGAATGTTCTGACTCTTGACATGCAGATGGTGCTCCCGGCAGGGACTTCGACCTCGTGCGTTAAAGCGTACCTCACCCAGCGAATGAGTTCCATCAATCCGGTGTCGATCCAGCAGTTTCCCCGGTCCGGTGCACCGATACCGAGCTCAGGCAGGGGCAGGCGCGGCTGTCGAGGATCTCGATGCGCACATGGCGCGCCTTTGTCACCGGTACACGCACGATCCGCTTGTGGCCGATCGTCGTGCCCTCGGCGAGCGTGACCCAGTCGCGGTGGTTGTTGCTCGGCGTGGCGGGCACGCTGATGCGGAAGCGCTTCACGCGCTGGCCGAGCGCGATCGGCTCGGCCAGCACCACGCGGTCGAACTCCTTGACGGAATCGAGTTCGATCTCCATCGATGCCGTGGTCGCGCCGTCGTTGGTCGCCCAGAAGGTTGCTGGATCGCCGTCGACTGCCTTGTCCGGGCCGAAGGGCTCGGGGCGAAGCGGCTCGTTCGCACCACGCGGCTCGAAGCCGCGGATCGAGTCGGCGGCCGTCGATCGACCGCGTGCAAGGTCGGTGCCGGGTCCGTACGCGGCATCGATCAGGGCCCGCAGGCCGAGCACCGACGCGACATCGCGCTCATGGATCAGGCCGCGACGATCGACGGGGAAGTTGAGGTGGAAGTTCGCGTTGTGCCCGGCGCTGCGCTCCCAGAGATCGAAGAGCTGCGCGGGCGTCTTGACCTTGTCGTCCTCGTGCGCGTGATAGAACCAGCCCGGGCGGATCGAGACATCGCACTCGGCGGGGATCCACGACTCGCCGTCCTCGTCGCCCTCGGTGAGGGACTTTTGCGGCGGCGGGTTGTCGTTGCCGATGCCGTGGCCTGCGGCCTTGAGCATGGCCCAGCAGGTGTCGCCCGCCCAGCCCTGCTCGTTGCCGACCCAGCGGATGTCGGGGCCGACGTCGCTGAAGATGACCGCATCAGGCTGCAGCTCGCGCACGACGGCGCGGAAGCTCGGGAAGTCGTAGACCTGTCGCTTGCCGTTGGGGCCTTCGCCGCACGCGCCGTCAAACCAGACCTCGAAGATCGGGCCGTAGGACGAGAGCACCTCGCGAAGCTGTGAGCGGAAGACCTGGTTGTAGGCCTCGCCCGTGCCGTACTGCGGGTTGTTGCGGTCCCACGGCGAGAGATAGACGCCGAACTTCAGGCCACCCTCGCGGCAGGCATCGCTGAGTTCGCGCAGCACATCGCCCTTGCCGGCCTTCCACGGGCTGGAGGCGACCGAGTGCGTACTCAACCCGGTCGGCCAGAGGCAGAACCCATCATGGTGCTTGGCCGTGATGACCACACCCTTCATGCCGGCATCCTTCATCACGCGGACCCACTGCCGGGCATCGAGCGCGGTCGGGCTGAAGACCTCCGCCGGCTCGTCGCCGTGACCCCATTCCTGATCGGTGAAGGTGTTGGGCCCGAAGTGAATGAACCCCGTGAACTCGAGGTCCTGCCAAGCGAGCTGGCGCGGCGAGGGGAGAGGGGCGATGGGTGCGGGCGGCGGGACGGTGATGGCCATGGTGAGGAGGGCGCTGAGCATGCCGCATGCAGGCTAGGCGATCGTCGGTGCCCACGAGCGAGGCGCGAACACCATCCGTGCTCCGGTCATGTGCGCTTCGACGGCTCGGCTTCAGTCGCTCAGCGCCGGTTGCTGATCCTCAGTCGTTCAGTCCCAGTCGCTCAGTGGCGACCGCGCGTCAGCCTGACCAGCACGCGCGATGCGGCCGTGGTGCTCATGCTCACGACGGAACCGCCATCGGGCCGGATCCGCATGACGCCGGCACCGGGTTCGATGGCGACGACCCGCAGCGTGGCGCCGACCTTGAGCCCGCTGGCGCGCAGGAACCGCAGCGACTCGCCGCGCTGATCAAGCACGCGCACGAGTCGGGCCGCGTCACCAGAGCCAAGTTCGGACATCGGCATGGCCTCCGACTCCTGCAGCGCGCCGTCGGCCCGCGGGATGGGATCGCCATGCGGATCGAACGCGGGGCGGCCTAGGTGGCGATCGAGGGCATCGAGCACCATGGGCGAGATGGCATGTTCCAGGCGCTCGGCTTCATCGTGCACCACCGACCAATCGAGCCCGAGCGTGTCGACAAGGAACGTCTCGACGAGGCGGTGCCGGCGCAGGATGTCCAGCGCAGCACGCGTGCCCTTGGTGGTCAGTCGAACGCCGCCGAACCGCTCGTGCCGCGCGAGCTTGGCCGCGACGAGCTTTTTCACCATGCTCGTGGCCGTGCCGGTCGTCACGCCGAGCGCTGCAGCGATCTGTCCCATCGGGGCTTCATCGGCCGCGGCTTCCCGCTGCAGCAGATAGATCGCCTTCAGGTAGTTCTCGACCGTTTCGGTGGCGAGCATGGACCACAGCCTAGCCGAGCATTGACATGGAGTCATCAACATCCTAGAGTTTGAGTCGTCAAACTTATGCTTCCCCATCGTGTCATCTTCGCCGTGGTCGCCGCCGTGCTGGCGTACCTGGGTGGAACCGGAGCCGATGCGGCACCGCCCCTGAAGGTCGTCGCCACGACTGGCATGATTGCCGACACGGCTCGGGCGATCGGCGGCTCCGCGGTCACGGTCACGGCACTGATGGGTGAGGGCGTGGATCCACACCTCTATAAAGCTTCCCCCGGCGATGTGCGCGTCATGACCGGGGCTGGACTGCTCCTCTGGAACGGCCTCCATCTTGAGGGTCGCCTCGGCGACGCGATCACCAAGCTGGGTTCGCGCGTTCCGGTGGTGTGCGTGACCGATTCGATGCCGCAGGATCGGTTGCTGCACCCGGCGGGGGCCAGTTCGGCACCTGACCCGCATGTGTGGTTCGACCTTGCGCTGTGGCGCTTTGCCTGCGAGCGCATCCGCGACGCCATCGTCGAGCGGGTGCCTGATGCTGCCGAGGGAGTGCGTGAACGCTGCACCGCGCACCTTGCACTGCTCGATGTGGCTGCAAGCCATGTGCATGCAGTCGTTGCATCGATCCCTGCGGAACGTCGGCTCCTGGTCACTGCGCACGATGCGTTTGGCTACTTCGGTCGGGCCAACGGGATCTCCGTGCGCGGCATCCAAGGCTTGTCGACCGACAGCGAGGCGAGCCT
>SYIB01000060.1 GCA_005798965.1 Planctomycetia bacterium | reverse complement strand
GTCGTGTCCCCGGAGGCGACGTCGACGATCCATGCCGCGAGAAGGAATCCCTGGAACATCGTCAGGCCGATCGTGACCAGGTGCAGGGTCCGTGCGAGCCCGCCGCCGCGGGCGTACCTCACGACCCGGCCCATGCCGATCACGAGCGCCAGGGTCGCCAGGACGATGGCGAAGGCGCTCTGCCGCCTCATCGAGACCAGGCTGCCGGCTGAGAGGCTCCATGACCGCTGCATCTCGTTCGCGATTCCTAGCAGGACAAGGGTGGCGACGCCAAGCAGCGCGAGCCCCGCAAACTGCCAGCCCCGGCCGCCAGACTCCTTGGGATCACCGAAGCACACCAAGAAGGCGATCGGGGATGCCCCCATCAGGATCCATCCCCGTAGGCCGTCGTCGGACAGACCGGGCCCGAAGGCCCAGGCCGACAGGAGCCACAGCAGCAGGCCGCCCATCTGCGTCCAAAAGGCCGCCCATCCAGCGCGCACCGCGACCGGGAACGCCAGCGCGCGCATCGAGGCGGCTGCTGCGACGGTCGCGCCAAGGAAGGCAGCGCCGCTCATCAAGCAGCTACCGAGGGTCACTCCGTTCGACAGCCAGACCGACATGGAGAAGGAGGCCGCAGCGCACCCGGAGCCAATCACGGTGACGTAGACGACCGGCGTGCCGCTCGAATCTCCGGCTCGCGTGACGATCGCCCACAACCCGCTCATGATGGTCAGGATGAGCGCCGACCCCGCCAGCTTCCAGGCACCGTCGCTGTCCACGAACAGGCCCAACAGCGTGCCACCCAAGGTGGTGACCAGCGACAGCGAGAGCACTGCCAGGGTCAGCGTGCGGAAGTTCACGCGATGCATCGTACGGGAGGCACCCGACCTCGACCGTGCTGGCACGGCGGATGACCCACGCTGCGCCTGCGGAAAGCCGCCGACCGGAATCGAACCGGCAACCTCCAGATTACAAATCAGGTGCTCTGCCAATTGAGCTACGGCGGCGGAGGTCCGCGGAAGTCTACCGGGCGGCCGCGCGATGCCGCTTGATCGCGATCGCCAGCAGGCTGACGTCGGCAGGATTGATGCCCGCCAGCCGACCTGCCTGCCCCAACGTGGCCGGGCGGAACTTGCGGAGCACCTCTACCGCCTCGCCGCGCAGGCCCGTCACCACCGCAGGATCCAGGTCCACCGGCACACTCACGCGCTCATGGTCCTGCGCTCGCCGGATGTCGCTGTGCATGCGCGTGATGTACCCCTCGTAGCGCACCTCGGTCATGGCCTTGGCTGCCAGTGCCGCATCATCGATGCCCAGCGCCAGCGCGAAGGCCTCGTCGGTGGTTGCCGGATCGAGCGCGATGGGCCGCAGCGCCCGGCCCGATGCGGTCTTGGGGTCGAGTCGCACGCGCAGTGCGGTGAGTGCTGCCTGAGCGGCCTCGAAGGCGTTCCACTGCGCCAATCCGATCAATCCCCACGACCGGGCCTCGCGCGTGAGACGATCCGCTGCATTGTCCGCACGCAGCAGCAGGCGATGCTCGGCGCGGCTTGTGAACATGCGGTACGGCTCGCGCGGCACCTTCGTGACCAGATCATCCATCATCACGCCGATGTAGGCCTGCTCACGACCAAGCCGGACGGCATCATCACCGCGGACCCTTCGTGCAGCGTTGAGGCCCGCCAGCAAGCCCTGTGCGCCCGCTTCCTCGTAGCCGCTGGTGCCGTTGATCTGCCCAGCCAAAAACAGGCCACGCACGAGCTTGGTTTCGGCTGTGGCATCGATCTGGTGCGGCCAGACCATGTCGTACTCCACGGCGTAGCCGAACTTCAGGATCGTGGCCCGCTCGCAGCCAGCCAAGCCCCGAACGATCCGCTCCTGCACTTCGGCGGGCAGGCTCGTGCTCAGGCCGTTGCAGTAGACCTCGTCCGTATGCAGGCTTTCGGGCTCGAGGAACACGTGATGGCTGTCGCGATCGGCGAATCGCACGACCTTGTCCTCGAGGCTCGGGCAATAGCGAGGCCCGCACTCGGCTTCGACCTCTCCCGCGTACATCGGTGCCAGGTGGAGATTGTCGCGGATGAGCTGGTGCATCCACGGCGTGGTCTGCGTGGCACGGCACTCGACCTGCCGCAGCGCGGGAAACCGCGCTCGATCGGTGGTCTCGCTGAAGGGCTCGGGACGGGCATCACCGTGCTGCGGCGGCAGGGATTCCCAATCGATCGACTCGCGCGCCAGCCGCGGCGGCGTGCCCGTCTTGAGCCGGCCGAGCTCGAAGCCCAGGGCGCGCAGCGTGGCGCTGACCGGTACCGCCGCACCCTCGCCGATGCGTCCGCCGACCACCTTGTCCTGGCCGGTATGCATGAGGGCTCGCATGAAGGTTCCGGTCGTGAGCACGCACGCGCTGCATCGGATCGTGGTCGGTCCATCCGCGCGCGGGCTGCGCCGGGCTCCGGCCCCGAACGGCGCGCTCGCGAGCCGATCGCCGACGGCGTTGCATGCGATCGCTGCCTGATCCGCGGTGACCAGGCACGCACCTCGTGAAAGGACTGCACCCGTCACCACGCCCGAAGCCACGTCGAACGCGTCGACCGTTCCCTCGATCACGGTGATCTCGGGGTCACATGCCACCAGCCGCTGCACCTCGGCGGCATAAGCATGCTTGTCACACTGCGCACGGGGACCGCGAACGGCTGCGCCCTTGGAGGTATTCAGCATCTTGAACATGATGCCGGTGGCATCCGTCGCACGGCCCATGAGCCCACCGAGCGCGTCGATCTCACGCACCATCTGGCCCTTGGCCAAGCCACCGATCGCCGGATTGCAGCTCATTGCGCCGATGCGCGAGGCATCCATCGTGACCAGCGCCACACGCCCTCCCACGCCGGCGCGAAGCACCATGGACGCGGCATGCGCGGCCTCGGTGCCCGCATGGCCACCTCCGATCACAACGACATCGAACGCCAAGTCCACGTCGGAAGGATAGTGCGCGCGTCATGTACTTCATGCACGGCTAGGATCCCCCGCCATGTTCCAGTCCATCGCCGTGCGTCAGGCCCGTTCCGCGCTCAAGGTCGCTTTCGTCTTCAGCGACGACCGCACCCCGCCATCGAAGGAGCCAGCGGTCGCAGCCAGCGTCGGTGCAGCGTTCGCCAGCCTGGGGTTCCGCGCCGATGCCGGCGAGTGCCTGCTGGTGGGGCATGCGAGCTTGGTTGTCGGCCTGGGCATCAAGAAGGACCTGAACGCTTCGAGTGCGCGCACGATCGGCGCCAGGCTCGCCAAGTGGCTCGACCGCGCTGCGCCCGCCGCGATCGAACTTCAGGCCCCCGTGCAGCTGCAGGCCCATGCCTCGTCGCTCGCCGAAGGTATCGCGATCGCACAGTGGCGGTTCGATGAACTCGATGGCCGTGCAACGCGCAAGGAACCGCGCCGCGCCGCTCTGGCCATCTGGACCGATGCCGCCAAGACCCGCGAGTCGATCGGGCGCGGTCTGGTCGTGGCTGATGCAGTCAACGCAGCACGCCGTTTCGGCGCCACGCCTCCCAACATCTGCAACCCCCAATGGGTCGACGCCCAGGCTCGTGCGCTCGCCCGCAAGGCCGGCCTCAAGCACAGCGTGATCGACTTCCGCCAAGCCCAGAAGCTCGGTATGGGCGGACTCGTGAACGTCGGCAAGGGCTCGGCCACCAAGCCCTGCATCACGGTGCTTGAGCATGCGCCTCGTCGGCTCTCAGGCCGCGCACGCGGCAAGCACCTGGTGCTCATCGGCAAGACCCTGACCTACGACACCGGTGGCTACAGCCTCAAGGTCAACAATGGCATGAAGGGAATGAAGTACGACAAGATGGGCGGTGCTGCCGTCCTTGGAGCGATGCAGGCCATCGCTGCGCTCGACCTGCCGGTGCGCGTGACGGCTGTGCTGGGCGCCGCCGAGAATATGGTCAACGGCGAGTCCTACCGCCCCGATGACATCATCACCATGCACAACGGTGTGACCGTCGAGGTCACCAACACCGATGCCGAAGGGCGCTTGGTGCTGGCCGATGCCATGAGCTGGGCGTGCAGATCGCTCAAGCCAACGCACCTCATCGATCTGGCCACGCTCACCGGGGGTGTGGTCACGGCGCTCGGGCACTTCAGTGCGGGCCTGTTCTGCAACGATCCATCGCTCCGTGCCGGGCTCGAGCAGAGTGCCGCTGCGACAGGCGAGAAGGTCTGGGCCCTGCCGCTCTGGCCCGAGCACCGCGATTACATGCGCGGGCAGCACGCTGACCTCATCAACAGCAATCCCTCGCGTATGGCACACCCGATCCAAGGTGCTGCATTCCTGTCGTTCTTCGTGGACGATGCACTCCCTTGGGCGCACCTGGACATCGCAGGCGTCGCCAACAGCGAGTCAGCCACGGACCTCTGCGCGGCCGGGCCCACCGGATGGGGC
>SYIB01000059.1 GCA_005798965.1 Planctomycetia bacterium | reverse complement strand
TCCTTGATGTCGGAGAGGATTGGGTTGACCGGCTCGAGCAGTTCGCGGCGGATCGATTCATTGAGGGTGAGCGTGACGTCGATCGGCCGGTCCGGATCGACCTGCGCGAAGCCATCGGCGACCTTCACACGCGGCACGCGTGCATCGAGATACATCGTGTCGAGCGTGGCGGAGATGTCCATCGCGCCCGGTGCAGGCGACACGACGTCGATGGTCGCATCGGCGCGTTCGCCGCACGCGCGCGTGACGATGCCGTCGGTCGCCGCGAGCGCATCGACCCACGACAGCGGGATCGCCTTGGCCTGTGCCTGGGCCCGCACGGCCATCGCAGTGCCTGCGATCGATCCGTCGGTCTGACCGAGGGCGTCGATCGTGCCCTTGGCGCTCACCGTTCCATCAGTCCCCTTGGCTCCAAACGCCAGCGTGGCATCGAATGCGCAGGATCGGCCGATCGCGTCGGCCTTGAGCTCCGCACCGAATCGCTCGAGATGGAGCTTCACGGGACCGAACGCGGCATCGACGGCGCCCACGGCGACCGAGGCATCGATGCTCGCGTCAGCCAGCCGTGCAGGCACGGTGACACGGCGAAGATCAATCGTGGCCGAGAGTCGCGACGTCGGATCGAGGGTGAACCGGTCGCTGCCCGAGGCATTGAAGGCACCGCCCGTGGGTGACGATGAGACGGCGGCAGGCTTCGCGGCGATGAAGGGTTGCACGAGCGCGCCCGGCGCCGAGAGCTTCAGCGACGATCCACGCACGTCGACCGCACCGTCCTTGGCGAGCATGCCGCGCAGGTCGCCCTTGAGATCGAGGTCGATGGTCGCCGGCTGGGGAGCTCCGCCGCCGATCGCGACCTCGGTGGCGATCGACACGCGTGCGCCGGATTCGAGCGATGCGATCGACGCCGTCAGTCGCGTCTTGTCGAGTGCGAGCGAGAGCGACTCGCTTGGTCGCGCCGTGAACGCACCGATCGATGCCTCTGCCGCGAGCGACGCAGCGCGACGGTCGGCACTGACCTGCACCCCCGTGAACGTGGCGGCGATCGGCACGATGGTGGCATCGGTCCAGTTCGCCCCGACCGGTTCGGCACCGGCCAGCACGCGATCCAGGACCTGCCGAGGCATCGAGCAGCTGATCGAGGCCTTGGGCATGCGCAGCGTGCGACCTTGCTGGCCGGCCATCGCCGGGTCCAGTTCGATCTTGGCCGTCGCCGTGAGTCGCGCCAGCGCAGTCGCAAGCTCGATGGCATCCTTGCCTCCCTGTCCCGACCACGTCAGGTCGACGGTGCCGGGGCCGGCTGCGGCAGGCAGGTAGGGACTCGTCGAGAATCTGCCAAGGAGCGCGGTGCCACCCGAGAGCGTGGCTCGGAGCGCAGCGTTGCCCGATGGCAGTCCGGACTGAGGAAGCGCCAGCGCCAACTGCCCCTTGACCTCGGCTTCGCCGGGAACCGCGGCGGCGATGGTGCCGGACCACTCTAGGTCCCCCGCGGCCGCTCGAGACGCCGTGCCCGCGATGGCGAGGCGCTCCACCACGATGCCGCTGTCTAAGCCAGGACAGGCACTCAACTCCAAGCGATCGATGCCTAGTTGCAGTTTCTGTGCCTTGACTTCAACAGCGCTTGGAGCCGACGCTGGCGTGAGGAGGGTGAGTTCATCGCAGGCAACGGCGAGCTTCGCCGGCGCCGAGAGCCGAAGTCCCTCGACGCCGAGCAACTCCGGCAGCCCATCCGCCACCGAGATCGAGCCCTTCAGGCTCCGGACCACGGTCCGTTCCGGCGACCACTGCCCTTGCGCGGAGAGGTCAGCGGCGGGGCCCTTGAGCACCACCTGAGCCGCGACCGAACGTCGGTCGCCGTCGAACTGCGCCGACAGGACCGGGCGGCCGAGCCCCACGAGCCCAGACATCCGCTGCATGCGCTCAGGCACATGAGGCACGCGCGAAAGGTCGATCGCGTCGACTTGGATCGAGCCGCTGGCACGCACTGAGTCGGGCGTGATCGCGCCCGCCGTGGACACGAGCCCGGCGAGCGCCACGTCGGCCTTGGCCGCGAAGCCGCTCGCGCCACCACTGAAGGTCGCCTGCATGCCCTTGGAGAGCGCCTCGCTGCGGATCCCGACGGTCGTACTCGCCACATCGAGCCACGCGTCGGGGCCGACGACCCCGCCGAGCGACACGGGCTCGATGGCGATGGTCGCGTCGATCATGGCGTTGGCAAGATCGAGTCCCGCGGCCCCTGCAGCGAACGCAGCTCGATCGATGGTGATCGTGGTCGATGCGGGACGGCGGAACGCAAGACCTGTTCCATCGAGCCACTCGTTCCCGATCGTCGCCGTGATCGCCGATCGCTCAAGCTCCACGCGGGCACCCTTCACCGCACCGGCGTCGAAGCTCGGCACGACGAAGGCGGAGGCCGATCCCTGCGCCACGCCGTTGGCCAGCGAGAGCTGCACCTGCGCACGATCGGCCAGTCGCGAGGTGCGCAAACCAATCGTGACGTCACCGAGCGCGAGACCATCCTTCGCCTGCTCGATGCCATCGAGCACCACGCCCTTCATGGCGACCGTCGCGATCGCCTGGATGTTCTCGATCGGACGATCACCCATCGGCACCACCGCGCGCTCCACGCGCAGCGACAGCGGCACATCGTTCTTCACCGGCAGACCGAAGCCGCGCAGGAGCGGCCTGGCCAGCGTCGTGTCAAGTGCCACGCCCTGCACGACGGCCTGATTGGCCACGTCGTCGAGGCGTGCCGTGCCGGTGAGCGTGAAGCGATCGCTCCGTGCCGCGAGCGTGGCCGAGGGGCCGTCGAAATCCAACGTCGCGATGACCGTGTCACCAAGGTCGCGCGCGGCCTCGAGCCCGGTCCCGTGCAGGAACGGCGCGAGGATGGCCGTGGGGACTGCACCGAGCGCGATCTGCCCCGAGGCCGTGGCCTTGGAGGAGAGCGATCCCGCAGGGGTCAGCAGTCCGTTCAGGCGCACGCGGCCGCTCGCCGTGCTTGGCGTGTGGCCCTTCGCCTCGAGCGAAGCGTCGAACTGAACCTCGACCGCGCGGGCGAGGCTCTCGGCCTTCGCCGTAAGGCCGAGCGATCGCACCACGACCTCCTGCGTTCCCGCCGAGATGGGCAGCGCGGTGGCTTTCACGGCAAGGTCCACACCCGCCGTCGTCGGGGCCAGCGTCCCATCGCGGCCGACGAGGTTGCGCACCGTGGCGTCGAACTCGAACGATCCACGCTCGGCATCGATCGTGGTGGAGCCCTTGGCCTTCACGGTAGCATCGCTGCCATCAAGGGCGATCGTCGCCGTGGCGTCATCGACACGCACCATGCTGCCCGCACCGAGCGGCTTGACGACGACCTGCAAGGGATCGATCGAGACCTTCGCACCTCGCAGGATGGACGGCGGCGCGAAGGGGTCCGTCGCCGCCGCAGAAGAGGCCGGGCGTGTCGGCGGCACCGAATGAGCGGAGGGCTGCATCAACTCCGTGAGCGTGATCGAACCGTCGTCGCGCGAGGCCGTCTCCACGCTCACGCCGACGAGCACATCAAGCGGTTCGCTCGCCCGCACCAAGGCCACGAGGCCGTTGCGCACGCTCACCGTGGCGTCGAACGAATCGTGCTCGCCGCTGATGCGCACGTGCACGAACTGCGGCCCCGACCAGCTCACGCTCGCGCTGACCACGTTCACCGTGCCACGGACCTGCGACGCGAGTTGGTCGCGAACGATGCCGGGCAGGATCGTGGCGCTGACGATGCTCGGTACCAAGGCGACCAGCACCACGGCCACCACCGTCACGATGCCCAGCGCGATCGCCAACCTGCGGACCAGCCGCGATGACAAGACTCCCCTGCTCATGCCGGGATCGTACGGAGCGATGACGTCGGGGTTCGATCAGTCCACCGCGACCGGCGCCCGAGCGGCGGCGGGCACCAGCGCAAGCATCCGGTCGATCGCCAGTCGCGCCAAGGTTCGCGCCTCGGGATGCACCGAGATCCGGTTGACCACGCGGCCCTGCGCGAGCTCGTCGAGCACCCAGAGCAGGTGCGGCTGGTCGATGCGGTACATCGTCGTGCACAGGCACTGGCAGTCGGAGAGGATCCGCACCTCGACGCCGCGACTCGCCGCGCGTGCCGCCAGGCGGTTGACGAGGTGGATCTCGGTCCCCACGGCGAACCGCGAACCCGCCGGCGCGGCCTCGATCTCCTGGATGATGAACTCGGTCGAGCCCTTGAGGTCGGCGAGGTCCACGACCTCCTGGCAGCACTCGGGGTGCACGATGACCTTCATGCCGGGCTCGTTCGCCCTGATCCACGCGACATGCTCGGGCCGGAACAGCTTGTGCACGCTGCAGTGACCGGCCCAGAGCACGACATCGGCATCATGCAGCTGCTTGGCCGTCAGCCCACCGGCGGGCTTGCGCGGCTGCCAGAGCGCGCACTGCGCCGTGAGCGACGGGTCGGCTGCAGCATCGACCTCGGTCACGAAACCCCGCGACTTCGCGGTGTTGCGGCCCAGATGCTGGTCGGGAAGGAAGAGCAGCTTGACGCGCTCGCCGGGCTCAAGCGACCGCTCGCCGCCGCGCAGCGCCCAGTCGAAGACGAGGTGCGCATTGCTGCTCGTGCAGCACGCGCCACCATGCTGGCCGACGAAGGCCTTGATCGCCGCCGAGCTGTTGACGTAGGTGATCGGGATCACCCGCACGCGCTCGCCGGCATGCACCGCCGCGATCGCCTCCCAGCACGCGACCGTGTCATCCCACGCGGCCATGTCGGCCATGCTGCAGCCGGCGCCGAGGTCCGGCAGAATCACGTTGACCGTTCCGTCCGTGACGATGTCAGCCGTCTCGGCCATGAAGTGCACGCCACAGAAGATGAGCGCTTCGCTGCCGCGCCGGCGCGCCTCGACCGCGGCCATCTGCGAGAGTTTGAGGCTGTCACCCGTGAGGTCCGCGTGCTGCACGACCGCATCCTGCTGGTAGTGGTGACCCAAGATGAGCACGCGCGTGCCGAGCTCGGCGCGCCGGGCCGTGATGGCCGCGGCGAGCGCACCCTCCTCCATGATTCGATAGCGTTCGGGCAGCGGTGGTTGCCAGAGCATGGGCTGTGAAGTGTAGGGCCTACCATGCCCCGACCCATGGACGATGATCTGCTGGTGCACGCTCCCGCGAAGCTCAACCTTGCGTTGAGCGTGGGTGCACCGCGCCCGGATGGACTCCACCCGCTGTCGTCATGGATGGTCACGCTTGGCTGGGGCGACTCGATCTACCTGCGTCGCCGCGACCCGGGAAGCAGTTCGCTCTTCGCCAACGTCTGGGCAGCTGATGCGCCCCACACGCCGGACCTCGATTGGCCGCTGCGCAGCGATCTCTCGTGGAAGGCACACGCCGCGATCGAACGTGCCGTGGGGCGGCAGCTGCCCGTGCGCGTGCGCGTCGAAAAGCGCATCCCCGTGGGCGGCGGCCTTGGCGGCGGCAGCAGCAACGCGGCTGCTCTCCTCCGCGGACTCGACGAACTCTTCGGGCTGCGGCTCGGCAACGAAGCGCTCCGCTCGATCGCCGCAGGCCTCGGCAGCGACGTCGCCGTCCTCGTGGAAGGCGGCTCAGCGATCGTCTCGGGCGTGGGTGAACGTGTGGAGCCGCGTCAGGGCATGCCGAAGGCGCACGTGGTGCTGTGCTTCCCGGAAGCGCACTGCCCGACGCCGACGGTGTACCGCCTGTTCGATGCCTTGCGGCCCGACGCGGGCGAGCCCGAGCACGCGCGCGTGCTTGGGATGGCTGCAAGCAATCGCGTGAGGACGCACGAGCCGTTCAACGACCTCGCCGCGCCGGCGCGCGCATCCAGCGAGGCCGTGCGCCGGGCGATGGACGAGATCGCCGAGGTCACGCAGTTGCCGGTGCACGTCTGCGGGAGCGGGAGCAGCCTCTTCCTGGTCTGCGACGATCCGATCCACGCCGAGCACGTTGCGCAGGTCGTGCGCCACAGGGCGGCCGTCAAGTCAGTCGCGACGCACGTCGGGGCTCCGGGACCGAGCCTCCGCAACCCGCCTCCACCTCGCCGCACCTGCGCATAACGCGCGCGGGGTTCGCGGGCCGGGCTGCTACCCTTCGCCGCTTCGGACTCGAACCTCATGACGACCCCCTGCAGCACCGCGGCCTCCGCACCGAGAACCTTCGTCCCAGCCGGCCTCGACGCCTCGTCGTGGTCCCAGCTCGAGCCGCTCTACCGGGCGCTCATCGAACGCCCGCTCAAGTGCGCCGGGTGCCTCGAGCGCTTGCTGCTTGATCGCAGCGACCTCGATGCGATGGTCGCCGAGACCGAGGCGAACCTGTACATCGCGATGACCTGCGACACCGAGAGCGAGCCGCGCCGCAAGGCGTTCCTCGACTTCGTGCAGGACGTCGATCCGCACCTCAAGCGCATCGGCTTCGAGCTCGACCGCCGCATCGTCGATTGCCCGTTCACCAAGGACCTGGACCAGCAGCGCTACGGCGTGCTGCTGCGGGGCCTCCGCCAAGAGGTCAAGCTCTTCCGTCCCGAGAACGTCGAGATCCAGACCGAGTGCACCAAGCTCGAGCAGCAGTACAGCCAGATCTCCGGCGCCATGGCGGTCGAGTTCGACGGCAAGAAGCAGACGCTGCCGCAGATGGCGCGCTACCTCGAGGTGACCGACCGCGACGTGCGCGAGGCCAGCTGGCGCGCCGTCGCCGACCGCCGGCTGCAGGATGCCGAGGCGATCGATGGCATCTACGACCGCCTCGTCGCGCAGCGCCATCGCATGGCGCTCAATGCGGGCTTCGACACGTACCGCGACTACCAGCACCAGCGCATGCATCGCTTCGACTACACGCCCGCCGACTGCGAGCGCTTCCACGCGGCGTGCGAGCAGGTCTGCGTGCCGCTGATGCGCCAGCTCAACGAGGAGCGCCGCACCGCCCTGAAGCTCGACACGCTCCGTCCGTGGGACCTCAAGGTCGATGTGCACGGCCGCTCGGCCCTGCGGCCCTTCGAAACCGCCGACGAGCTCGTGGACCGCTGCAGCCGCGTCTTCCATGACATGGGCGGTGGTCTCGGCCCGCTCTTCGACTCGATGCGATCGGGCGAGTGCCTGGACCTCGAGAGTCGGCAGGGCAAGCAGCCCGGCGGCTACCAGTACCAGCGACAGGCCAGCCGAAAGCCGTTCATCTTCATGAATGCAGCCGGCATGCAGCGCGACCTCGTCACGATGGTGCATGAGGCCGGGCACGCCTTCCACAGCATGCTCTGCTCGCACGATCCGTTGCTGGCCTATCGCGGCAGCCCGATCGAGTTCGCCGAGGTCGCCTCGATGAGCATGGAGCTGCTCACGTTCCCGCACCTGGGTCACTTCTATTCCGAGCAGGATGCCGGTCGCCATCGCCGCGAGCTGCTCGAAGGCCTGGCCACGCTGCTGCCGTGGATCGCCACGATCGACGCGTTCCAGCACTGGGCGTACACCCACCCGACCCACACGCGCGCCGACCGGACCGCATACTGGCTGCACCTCAACAAGCGCTTCGGCGCCGACGTCTCCTGGGCAGGCTGCGAGCGCGCGCTTGAGACCGCCTGGCAGCGCCAAGGCCACCTCTTCCAGAACCCCTTCTACTACATCGAGTACGGCATCGCGCAGCTGGGGGCGCTGCAGCTCTGGCTGCAGGCACGACGCGACGCCGGTGCGGCCCTCGACGCCTACAAGCGCGCACTCTCGCTCGGTGCGAGCCGGCCGCTGCCGGAACTCTTCGAGGCCGCTGGCCTGCGCTTCGACTTCGGGCCCGAGACCATGGCGAGCCTCATCGACGAGGTCCGCGGCGAGCTTGCGACCATTCCCGCCTGACCCGAGTGCCGCCCACGCAATCCACCATTCGACACCACGACCATGTCCCACCACGTCGCCATCCTCGGAGCCGGCAAGATCGGCCGAATGACCGCCCACTTCCTCGCCTCGTGCGGTGACTACACCGTCCGCATCGGCGATGCACACGAACCGAGCGCCCTGGCCGTCGCGCGCGACGAGCGCATCGATGGCCGGCGCGTGGACTTCGGCAGCCCCGCCGAGCTCGCTGCCTTCCTCAAGGGGGCTTGGGCCGTCGTGAGCTGCGCGCCGTTCAACTGCAACGTCGGCATCGCGCAGGCCGCGAAGGACGCGCGATGCCACTACCTCGACCTCACCGAGGACGTCGCCGTCACCAAGAAGGTGATGCAGTTGAGCCACGGCGCCTCGTCGGCGTTCATCCCGCAGTGCTGCCTGGCACCCGGGTTCATCACGATCGTGGCGCACTCGCTCCTGCGCGAACTCGACAGCGTCGACACGGTGCGCATGCGCGTGGGTGCGCTGCCGCGGACCCCGAGCAACGTGCTCCAGTACAACCTGACCTGGTCGACCGACGGTTTGGTCAACGAGTACTGCAATCCCTGCGAGGCGCTCGTCGACGGGCAGATGTGCCTGGTTCCGCCGCTCGAGCAGGTGGAACGCCTGCACATCGACGGCTGCGAGTACGAGGCGTTCAACACCTCGGGCGGGCTCGGGACGTTCGCGGCCACGCTCGAGGGCAAGGTGAAGCACCTTTCGTACAAGACCATGCGCTACCCGGGCCACAACGCGATCCTCAAGCTCCTGCTCTGGGACCTC
>SYIB01000058.1 GCA_005798965.1 Planctomycetia bacterium | reverse complement strand
GCGACCGGCACGGGTCGGGGCAATCGCCATCTCCCACGGCCGCACGCGCGCTTGGCAGGTCTCGCCCAGCGTGATCGACACCTTGTCGGCGATGAGCTTGGCCTCGAGCCGGCTCTCGGACAGGGTCTTGCCCATCTCCCGCGTGATCGCCCGAGCGATCTCCTCGGCGCGCCCGGTCACCACGGCGCCGAAGCGCTTGAGCGCGTTGTCCCGCGCATCAGCACCGGCCATGCGCCAGGCCGGAACTGCGCGCCGTGCTGCCTCGACAGCAGCGCCCACGGCATCCATCCGGGTGCGCGCACTCCACACGACCTCTTCAGGTCGCGCAGGATTCACGCTCGTGACGTCGGCGCCCCCCGCTTCGAGCGGGTGCCAGCGTCCATCGATCAGGTTGGCAGGGCCCATGGATCAGCGCCGCTTCGGCGCGGGCCGGGCAGGCTTGCCCCGCGTGGCGCCACGTGGGTTCTTGCCTCTCGGGCGGCCTGCAGCGGAGCGCGCTGCCTTGCCAGCCCGCGCTGCACGACCGGGCTCCTTCAGCACCGTCACGCCCACACTGCCGCCCACGACCACGCCCAGCGCCTCCGCCGCCTCACGCGCAAGCCGCACCGTCGGCCCGCTCACGCTCACGCGCGTACGCACCGCCCGGAATCCGTGCTCGGGGTCATGCGAGCTCACGATCGCCTCGGCATTGCCGCGCCCGAGCGAGGCGACCTTGAGCCGCGCCGTCGACTTCACCAGCGGGATGTCGTCCCGCCGAGCCTGCAGGTACGGACCGCCATCGAAGGGATCGACATGATCCATCTCGCGGAAGCCCTGTTTTTCGAGCATGCGCAGCGCCGGCATCGTTTCATCACCGACCTTGCCGATCAGGTTGCGCGCCTCAGGTGGCAGCAAGCTGATGTAGATCTCGCTCTTGGGGAAGAGCGACTGGATGAACTCCTTGCTCTTGGTGCTGAAGAGATCCGCCTCGGCGTAGCTCAGGTTGATGAAGCGCCGGCCCAGATACTCCCACAGCGGCGTGTGGCTGTTGGGATCGAGCGCACCCATCATCTCGGCCAGAATGACAGGGCTGAACTTGGTGCGGTGCAGCCCGATGAAGTGGAACCGCACGAGCGACAACAGCGCACCGAGTTTCTCGGGGTGGCCGCGGTAGCCCGGTGAGAGGATGAGCCCCCCCACTTCGCTCGCGCCGGTCTCATCGGAGCCGAGCTGGATCGTCACGTGCACCTGCCCCGTACCGAGGTCCTTGCTGTAGTGCTCGCGCTTGCGCACCTGGAAGTAGAGGTGCGGATGGCCGCTCCACGAGATGCACCCGATCAGCGCGCTCGTACCCACCACGGCACCACTCGACGTGTCCTCGAGCACGAACATCCACTCGCGGTCTCGCGCGTGGGCTTCCTTGCCCGTGAAGCTCAGGCGGCTGGCCTGGATCTTCTCGGCCAGCAGGTCCTTGTCGGCGGGCAGGTTGATGAAGTGGACCATCTTGGCCAGCTTCAGCAGCGTGGGCAGGTCATCGAGCGTGGCTTGGCGGATCACGAACATGGCGTCAGCCCACCTTCCGGAACGCTCGTTCGATGACCTCGAAGACCGGCCCCATGTGCGCCGGCTCCATGACCCCGACCGGCGCGAGCATGCGCACGTGGTACGGGCCATGGCCGCAGATGAACGCGATCACGCCCTCGTCGAACATCGCATGCAGCAACTTCATGATCCGGTCCTTGTCGCCACCGAAAGGCGTGAGCCGCATCATGCCACCCACACCTCCGACGAGCGAAGGCTGCGCGCGGCCAAGTGAATCACGTGCTGGCGGGAACCACTCCGGGTGTGCAGCGACGAGGCGCTCGGCATGCTCTCGGAAGGCCGCATGCAGGCGGGCGTTGCGCCCATCGGAGCCGTAGTAGCCGCCGTCGCGCAGGATCGTCAGCGCCTCGAGTCCGGACTGGAAGGCGCTCACGCTGCTCGAGAACGTACCGCTGAGCAGCCCGGCCTTCGGATTCATGGCCTCTGTGAAGAGGCACGCGCAGACCTGGCTCATCTTGCCGATCGTGATCACGTCGACAAACTCACCGAGGTCGAGCATCTGGAACGCGAACATGCGCTCCGTGCGACCGAAGCTCTGCACCTCGTCGGCCCAGACCGGGATGCCGGCCTTGCGGCAGATCGTCATGAGGCGCACGAAGAACTCGCGCGGCGCGACCTTGAAGCCCCCCTCCCCCTGCACAGGCTCCATGACGAAGCAGCTGTGCTGGCCGGGATGGCGGTGGACCACCTGCTCCAAGTGCCATGCTGCCATCTCGATCGAGCGTTCCCCCATCGCTGGGTCGTAGAACGGCATGTAGTCGACGAGCACATTCTGCACCACGCCCTGCCGGTACGCCGGGCCATCGCCGATCTGGCTCATCGTGGTGGAGCGGCCCATGAAGCAGTCGGCGAACGCGATCACGCGCGGCGCAGAATTGGTCTTCTGCTGGCAGACCTTGAGCGCGCTCTCGTTGGCCATGCAGCCGGAATTCGTGATGAAGGCGTGTCGGATCGAACTGCCCTTGGAGGCCTCGGCCACCAGCAGTTCAGCGATCGCGATCGAGTCGGCGTTGAACTGGAGGTTGCCCTCCATCACAAGGTCGGCGACCGCTGCACGCAGGCCCGCACGCACCATGCGCGGGTCGGCGTGGCCGAACATGTGCACGCCGATGCCGTTGATCATGTCCCACTTCACGCTGCCATCCGCAAGCTCGACCAGCGGGCCGTTGCCAGCGCCCGTGCCGACGTACGGATACAGCGATGCGCGGCCGCGCACACCGCCGTTGCGCGCAAGCCATGCGTCATACGATTCCTTGCGCGCCGGATCAGCAGGTCGCGCAGCGGTGAATCCGCCCTGCAACTTCCCGATGCGCGCCACGATCCGTTCGATCAGGTCGGCAACTTCGGAGTCGCGCGCGAAGGCCGGCAGGGCATCATGCTGGGTCGATCCGTGACTCATGCCGGGATGCTATCCCGCACCCGGAGCATGGTCAGGGCGAGCAGCGCCGCACGCTCGCCGAGGCTGTCGAGCTCGGCGAACTCGTCGTGCCGATGCAGGTTGCCGCCGCGGACACCCATGCCATCGAGCGTCGGGACGCCGGCAGCCTGAATGATGTTGCCATCGCTGACGCCGCCCGTGAAACCCGCTCCGACGGTGAGGCCGAGCTCACCAGCCGCAGCCTGCATGCAGGCCACCAGGTTCTCGACGGACGCCGTGCGTTCCTTGACCGGTCGATTCACCTCGACCTCGACCTTGACGTGCGGCAGATCCCCGGCACCACCACGTGCGAGGGCACGGAATCCCTCCACCAACGCCGCGCCGTCCGCCTCGGACTGCCATCGGATGTTGCCGACCGAACTCGCCCGGTCAGGGATGATGTTGGCCGCATCGCCGCCCCGCAGCAGCGCCATGTTCACAATGCGCCGCGGCGGTTCCGCAAGCTTCGCGGCGGCAGCAACGGCCTCGCACAGGGCCGTCACCGCGCTGATGCCCGTGGCAGCATCGCGTCCAGCATGCGCGGCACGGCCTGTGACCTCGATCGATACCCGCGCACTGCCGGGACGCTGGACCACGATCGAGCCATCGGCCATCGCAGGCTCGGGAATGAAGGCAGCTGCATGGCCGGGCGCGAGGGATGCAAGCACATCGCGGCTCGCCCATGAGCCCGTTTCCTCATCGGTCGTGGCCACGACGGTCCACGACAGGTCGTGAATGCCCGCCTGCCGGAGCGCACGCAGTGCAAGCAGCACCACAAGTACGCCGCCCTTCATGTCCGCCACCCCCGGACCCACCACACGCGAACCGGTCTCGGACCAGGTGACCCCCGGCCAGTGCCTATGCACCGTGTCCAGATGGGTGCACAGCAACAGGCGACGCCGATCATCTGCACCGCAGCGAGCAGCCACGACTCCCGCACCAATGCTGGTGCCGTCGGGCGCCCCGATCCCGTCCATGGCACTC
>SYIB01000057.1 GCA_005798965.1 Planctomycetia bacterium | reverse complement strand
GATGATGGCGACGTTGCGGATGGATGATGCGTCGGGCATTGGTAGTCTTGGTCCTATCCCGGCAGTGCCGAGCCCGGTGAGGCTATCCGAAATGGACGATGGAGCGAAGACCCCACTCACAGTGCCCTATTCGTGGCCGCGGCGCATCGCCGCGATCGCCATCGCGGTCGTCAGCGACATCGTGAACGCAATCTTCATCTGGGCACCGCCCATCGTGATCGGGATCGACGTGGTCACGGCGGTTCTGCTGTGGTTGGTGCTTGGTCGCCCCATGGTGCTGCTGCCGGTCTTCGTCGCCGAAGCGCTGCCCGGCGTGGGCATCGTTCCCTTCTGGACCCTGGTCGCCGGTGGGTTGGCGTTCTTCGGCACAATCCCCGGCCGCGGCCGCGCGGAGGGTGCGCCGACGACATCGCCGCACCAGGTGCCAAGCCCCACCGCAGTCACGCGCCGGGACGACCCGCCGCGCTGACGCCCTCGACGATCAGAGCCCGTACAGCGGCGAGAGCTTGCCCTTCAGGTACGCCAGATACGGCTCGCTGGAGAGTGGACTGCCCGTCACGCGCTCGCAGAGCTCGCCCGGCAGGTAGCGACGCCCATGGGCGTGGATGTTCGCGTTGAGCCAGTCGAGCAACGGCTTGAACTCGCCGCGGGCGATGCCCGCCTCGAGTCCCGGGATCGCCTTCGACGCCGCCTCGAAGAACTGTGCCGCGTAGAGGGTGCCAAGCGTGTAGGTGGGGACGTAGCCGAACGCGCCCATCGACCAGTGCACATCCTGCAGGCAGCCGCGTCGGTCATCAGGCACCTCAACCCCCACGATCTCGCGGTAGAGCCGGTTCCAGGTCGAGGGCAGGTCGGCGACCTCCATCTGGCCACCGATGAGCTTGCGCTCGATCTCGAAGCGCACCATGACGTGAAGGTTGTAGGTCGCCTCGTCAGCCTCGACGCGGATGAAGCCCCGCTCGACGATGTTCGCTGCACCGTAGAGCTCATCGAGCGAGAACCCTCGGGCCGCATCACCCATCATCTCGGGGAGCTTCGGCGCCGCCCACAACCAGAACGCGCGACTGCGGCCGACCTGGTTCTCCCAAAGGCGGCTCTGGCTCTCGTGGATCCCCAGGGACACGGCCTGTCCCAGCGGCGTGCCGATCCACGCCGAAGGCAGCCCCTGCTCGTACATCCCATGACCAGCCTCATGCATGGTGCTGCCGAGCGCGTCGTTCACACAGGTCTCGAGGTACCGCGTGGTCATGCGCACGTCGTTGCAGTGGCTTCCGCCGCAAAAGGGATGCGTGCTCCGGTCGAGGCGACCGCGCGTGAAGTCAAAGCCGATCGCCTCAGCCACCACACGCACGAATCGCTCCTGCCGGTCAATCGCGATCGCTGTCTCGTTGAAGCGGTTGCTCGGCTTGGTTGGGCTCGCCATGAGCCGATCGATGAATCCCGTGAGTTGTTCGCGCAAGGGGCGGAAGACGCGCTCCACGTCTGCCGCACGGCAACCGGGTTCGTAGCCGTCGGCCAGGGCATCCCACGTTTCGCCGCCCGGGGGAATGCCGTAGCAACGCGCCTTCTCGCGGTTCAGGTGCACGAGCCGCTCCAGCCAGGGGCGGAACCGGTTGAAGTCGCTCGCCTTGCGGGCTTCGGCCCATTCGTGCTGCGCACTGCTGCTCACGCTGGCGAGTTCCTCCACAAGCTTGGCCGGCAGCTTGGTGTCGCGGTCGTAGTCGCGGCGCAACTCGCGCACGAGCGCCTCGTCGGCGGAACCCTTGGCGACCGAGGCCTCGGCGGAGCCAATCAGGTCCCCCATGGCCTTCGAGGTGAAGAGCTCATGGCGCATGCGGGCCAGCTGGGCCAGCTGCCTGGAGCGCAGCTCGATGCCGCCCACCGGCATCATCGTTTCCTGGTCCCAACCCAGGATGCTCGCGGTCGATTCCAGCAGCGATGCCTCGCGGGAGGCATCGATCACGCGCTCGAGTGGAGTGCTCATGATGGCGAGTCTAGGGAATGCCACCCAACCCCTGCAGTGGTCGATCGCCGCCTCTCGCAGCCCACGGGGCCCAACGACAGGAGGCCACCCACATGGGGCGGCCTCCTGGTTCGATCCTTGGTGGCGAGGCAAGCACCCCGCTTCAGGTCAACTCACTTGGCTTCGAGCATGGCCGCGATGGCCTTGCCATTGTCATCCGAGCGGGCCTTGGAGATCTCGAGCGCGTTCTTGCCGAGCGGGCCCTTGGCGGCGCGGTCGGCCTTCGCGTCGAGCAGCATGCGGACCTTTTCGGGGGTGCCGCTCTGTGCAGCCACCAGCAGCGGCGTGAGACCCTGCTTGTTGACCACATTCACGTCCGCACCGGCGCCGATCAGCATCTTGAGGCTGTCGGGCTTGCCGCTGCGTGCAGCACGCATGAGCGGGGTGTCGCCGGTGATGTTGTCCGCCACGGCGATGTTCGCCTTGCGTTCGAGCAGGAACTTGACCGTCTCGGGGCTGCCGATGCCAGCTGCCCACAGGAGCGGGCTCAGGCCGTTGGCATCGACGATGTTGATGTCGGCCCCGGCATCGACGAGCACCGTCACGGTCTCGACCGAGCCCATGCCCGAGGCCCACGTCAGCGGCGTGCCGCCGATCTGGTCGCGGGCGGCAACGTCGGCACCACTGGCGATGAGGAGCTTGGTCGTGTCGAGCGACTTGCTCTCGGCAGCGATGGTCAGCGCCGTCTTGCCGGTGCGGTCCTTGGCGTTGACGTTGGACTTGCCCTCGATCAACGCCTTGACGGCATCGACCTTGTTGCCCTTGGCGGCCCACATCAGTGCGGTGCGGCCGCTGCCGGTGTCGAGCTCGTCCACGAGCGCGCCACCCTTGGCGAGCTCGTCCTTGATCTTGGCAGCGTCACCGTCACGCGCAGCCATGATGAGCGAACTCATGGGCTTCGCGGCCGCAGGGGCCTTGGCGTTGGCGGCGTCGGCGGCATTGAAGGGCCGCTTCACCATCACGCTCATGGTCTGCGCCTTGGGGTGATCCGTGGTGAAGGTGATCTTGATCGTGCGGCCCATTTCCTGCCACTTCGACCAATCGACCTTGAGCAGCGCCTCGGTACCGGCGGCTTCCGGAACATTCTTGATGATGGGCGGATTGACCGCGGTGATCTTGAACGCTGTGCCGTCGGCCGAAGCCAGGCGGATCTGCGTGTCGGTCGTCATCAGCGCCTCGTCCTTGGGGGCGTCGATGATGTCGGGCGAGATCGTCACGTAGGCAGTGACGTCACCCTCGACGGTGAGGATCACTGGGGCGTGACCCTCGACCTGGAAGGTGACCTTCTTGCTGAGCTTGATGCCCTGCTTGGCGGCAGGCTTCAGCGTGATGTCCATCTCGGCGAACTTGCCCGGCTCGATCGGATCGGTCGGTGCTTGCGCCGTCGTGCAGCCGCAACCCGGGATCGCGCGGGTGATCTTCACCGGCTTGTCCGTGGTGTTCCAAATCTTGATCTTGCCGGTCTTGGGCACTTCGGCCTGCATCTCGCCGAGGTTCAGCAACTCGGGTTCGAAGCGGATCGGCGGCGGGCCGGTCAGCGCGCCCTCGGTGGGCTTGATCGGCGTGCCCTGCACCTTGCGGGTGGTGCTGAGCAGGTCCGACGGTGCCGCTTCAGGCAACGTGTCCACGGCCGGAGCGTCGCTCGGCGGCGCCTGCGGAACGGGTTTGGTTGCCGCGGGCGCCTGAGCAAGCGCGATGGCCGTCAGCGCTGCGGCGAGGATCGATGGGAGGGCAAGCTTCATGGGTAATCTCCTGGTCGTTCGTTGGAATCGACAACTGTATCCGTCCGGGACGCAGATGGCGACCGTTGACTATCGGCATGGAACGAACCGAGTTCAAGAGAATTGCACAAGAGCGCAGTATGCTCCCTCCCCCATGAGCGCCTCAGCCACCCCGGACCACCTCCAACGTCCGCATATCCGCCCGTTCCAGCCCCTCGCGGGAAATCAGCAAGGGCAGCAGGTCGTGGCGCTGCGCAACCCGGTCCCCATGACCGAGCAGATGCTGGTCATCCCGGCGCAGGTGTTCCCGCTCTTGGGCCTCTTCCAGGGCGAGCGGACGCTCGACGAGATCTCCGAACAGACGAAGGCCCCCGTCGAGTTCCTCCAGCAACTCGTGCAACGGCTGGATGAATCCGGCCTGCTGTGGGGACCGACCTCCGAGCGGTTCGAGCAGCAAGTGCTCGAACGCGTCGCGGCCGCTGGTCACTTCCCCATTGGCGCGTCGGCCATGGCTGGCAAGGATGCGGCCGAGGCCAAGACCAACCTCGAGCGAGCGCTCAGCGAAGCCGAGGATCCCGAACTTGAATCCCCCGTCACCGGCCTCGTCGTCCCGAGCATGGCCTATGCCCAGGCGGCAGGCGGGTACGCGATGGCGTGGAAGTCGATTGCCAGCGGCCCCAAGCCAGCGCGCGTCGTCATCATCGGCAGCAACCTGTCGGGCCTGGGTGATGGCGTCGTCATGAGCCGCCACGGTTTCGAGACGCCGCTGGGCGTGGTGCGCCCAGATTCGGCAGCGATCGACAGCCTCGTCTCGCGGCTGGGAGATCGGCTGCTCAAGGACGAACTCGACTTCTTCACGGATGCAACCGTGCAGTCGCAGTTGCCGTGGATGCAGTCGGTGCTCGGCGATGTGCCGGTCGTTGCGGCACTGCTGCCCAACCCGCTGAATCCCCTCCTCTCCGACGACGGCGCGCGTGTGTCCCATGCCGAGTTCTGCTCCGCGCTCACGGATCTCGTGAGCGAGTGGAGCGGGCGCACCCTCATCGTCTGCAGCGGCGACCTGAGCCATGTGGGTGCGCAGTTCGGTGATCCTGCTCCCATCGACGAGCCGCACCAGGACATGATCGAGAAGCGCGACCGCGAACTACTGGCGCTGTTCATCCGCGGAGATCGCGGCGGCAAGGAACTCATCGACGCACTGCGGCAGGACAACGCCCAGCGTTGGATGATCGCTGGTGCGCTCACGGCCATGCGTGCGGCGTGCGAGGGCGGCCTCGAACTGCTCGACTACCGTCAGGTCACCGACGACAAGCGGCAGATGCTCGTCAGCCACGCGGTGCTCGCCTGCTGCGAGTGATGCGCACCTGAAGCTTGGCGGTAGCTGGGCCTGAGCGGCATCGCTCGGCGCGAGTCGTCGACTCGACCGCTTGCGGGCGCGGCAAAAAGGAAAAGAGCCGATCGAGCGCGAAGCATCGACAGGCTCCTCGTGGGGGGCTTGAGTGGCGTCAAGCCATGGGTCGTGAGCTTGAGGAACACGACCCGAACTACTGTTTCTCCCGACGCGGCGGTCCTCCCTCAAGGACTGGTGCCGCTCCCTTTTCCATCCCTCCGCCTGTCTATCCGCAGCGACCGGACGAACGGTTCCGCGCTGACGTGAAAAATCCGTCGCAACCCGTTCAGGCACAGGGAATTGGGCAACCATTCTGGGACGTACCAGCGCCCGCGGGCCTCAGGAGCCGATTATTGCCATGACGGCCTGGAGGTCCGCCCAGACCTCGCCCCGCGTTTGCGCGGTGTAGTTCCGCAGCAGGTAAGCCGGGTGGTACGTCGGCATGACCGGGATGGAGAGGTCCAGGCCAGTCCAGGATGGCGCCTGCCAGGTGCCCCATGCACCCCGCAATCGGGTGATGCCCACATCGGTTGCCAGCAGGAGCTTGGTGGCCGGCCCACCAAGGGTGACGATCACGCGCGGCCGAAGGATGCAGAGTTGCTCGATGAGGTACGGACCGCAACCATCGACTTCCGTCTGGAGCGGCGTACGGTTGTTGGGCGGACGGCTCTTGAGCACGTTGGCGATGTAGACCTGCTCCCGAAGGAGCTTCATCGCCGCGATCATCTCATCGAGCTTCTGGCCCGCCTTGCCGACGAACGGCCGGCCGGTCTGGTCCTCGGTCTCTCCCGGGGCTTCGCCCACGAAGACGAGGTCAGCGTTCGGCGAGCCCTCGCCGAAGACGAGGTTGGTGTGCCCGGTCGCGCGGGTGCAGTGCGGGCAGTCACGGGCATGCCGATCACGAAGTGCTTCGAGCAGCGCCGAGCGCTCCCCCTCAAGGTCGAGTCGGCGACCAGTGCCACCAATGCCGACGGCCTCGGTCGATCCCCCCGCCGCCGAGCGTGTGGTCGAGGAGGATGGAGCTGCAGACGGCCCCCCCATCGATGGCCCCGGGTTTGCACCGAGCGGGGCCAGCGGCCGAGGCTTGGGTGCCGGGCTCGCGGTCGCCGAACCAACAAGAGCGTGGACCGGGCGCGGTGCAAGCGGGCGCGATACGACGGACGGGGCCGACGAGTTGGCCGGGCCTGCACCAGACGTGGTGTGTTCACGAGCAGCCGGTGCCGATCCTGCACCAACCGAACGCGCGTGATCGAGCAGATCGACGCCGAAGGCCCGGTCCATGGCGCGCTGCTGCGCCGCGAGCCGGGATCCGAGCATCAGCCGAGCTTCTTGCCGTTGAGCGCGACCTGGAACATGGACTGCGTGCGCAGCACCATGGAGCAGTCGGAACGCAGGTGGTAACCCTGGATGTGCAGCTCGCTGCCCAGCCGCTGCATGTCGAGCAGCGAGAGGTTGGGCTTGCCGGCGTCGTCAGTCCACATGCTGGCGAGCGAATCGTTCTCACGCGCGTGGGCGACCATTTCCTTGTAGGTGCCCAGATAGAGATGCTCGCTGAGCGTCTCGGTCTGGATCGTGGTCATGAACATGGCGTGGTCCGACAGGCGCTCCTCGTGATCGCGCTCGCCATTGCAGAGCAGCGATGCCATCAGGCCGCGCTCAGGCATGGTTTGCGGATGCTCGACGACGGCCTCGACGAGGACGGTGCTGCCGAACGCGAAGCGCGCGCAATGGCCGCCCTTGAAGACCCACCCTTCCACTTCCATGCCGCAGTGCTCAATCCGGTTGCGGCCTTCGATCCCGAAGAACTCAGGATGGATTGCCTTGCGATAGAGCAGCGAGGTGTACGTCTGGATGCTGTTGGTCTTGGGGGAAATGCTCATGGGAGTTCGTTGAGGTGCAGCCCGAGTTTGGACGCCCGCGTGGGAGGCCTGCGATCGGAAGCCCGATCGCTTAGGGATTGAGGAGGGATTGTTTCCGAGTCGGCTACCCGACTCAACACAAATCTGCGGATTTCAGCCCATCTGTTGCGTCATTCTCGGACTCTTACCACAACATGTGGTGGTCCGCAAGCAAGGCTGAGCGTAGGTGGAGCAGGCCTTGTTTGGTCACCGTACGTCATGATTCCGTGCAAGTTCTGTTCAGGCGGAAACTTAGGAGCGACGTGCCACCACCGCTTGATCCGCACCGCCCTGGGGTCCCGCAAAAGTGCATGGGCCTTGGCCCATGCGGCGCAGATCTGGTCATAAGCCGAATTCTGTTCCCTTGCGGGTGACGATCATTTCTCTCAGGCTGCCGTTGCCGGACAGCTCGGAGCACGCGACCCGCCCCATCCTGCGGACCACAGGTGCCTTGCGGCGGGGGCTGCTTGCGCTTGCACGCGATGGGG
>SYIB01000008.1 GCA_005798965.1 Planctomycetia bacterium | reverse complement strand
CGCAGCACGGGCTCAAGATGTGCTCGGTCGAGCAGGTGATCGAATGGCGACTGCGCCTCGAGAGCCTGGTACGCCGTATCGAGCCGGTCACCGGCGAACGCGTGATGACGCCCGAGGGCGAGTTCACGGTGCTCGCCTGGCACAGCACGATCGATCCGCAGCCGCATCTGGCGCTGACCTACGGCGGCGTCGGGATCCCCGGCGCCGACGGCGCTGTGGCACCGATCGACGAGGCGGTACTCGTGCGCATGCATCGCCGCGATGTGCTCGGTGACATCTTCGGTGCGGCCGCAGCGGGTGACCGCAGCGGGCAGGAGACGATCCGCGCGTCGCTGCGCGCGATTCGCGCGGCTGGGCGCGGTGCGCTCGTCTACCTGCGCCCCGAGGAGACCGACGACAGCCTTCGTTCGCGCCTGCATGCGATTCGCCGCGCTGCCGGCGATGACGTGAATGCGCCAGACCTCACCCGGCCATCAGGGATCGGCGGCAAGGCGCAGCCCATGGGCGAGCGTGAGTACGGCATCGGCGGACAGATCCTGCGTGACCTTGGGTTGTCGCGACTGCGCCTCCTTACGGATCATCCGCGCGCCTTGCCCGGCTTGCACGGCTTCGGTCTTGAGATCGTGGGCCATCAGGCGCTGGCACACTGTTGAGCGTTGCCGGTGCGTGCACGCCCCGATCGAGCCGCCCTGACCGGGTGCGACGATCCTTGTGATTCGTGCAGACGCATCGACCCTGCATGGGTGCGCTCCGTATGATCCTCTCACCCCTTGGAGGTTTGCATGCGCACCCTGATCGTGGCTTCATCGTTGATCGTCCTCCCGTTGCTTGCGGCTGCATCGCGGCCCATGTGGAGCGCTCCGGCGAACGCCGCGGCGGTGCTTGCGCAACCTGCTGCCGCGGGCGAACTCACGCTTGATCCGGTCCACAGCATGGCGCTCTTCCGGATCCAGCACTTGGAGGCCGGGCAGTTCTGGGGCCGCATCAATGCGCTCTCAGGCAGCGTGGCGTGGCCGATGGATGACTCTGCCGCGCCCATGATCAAGGCCGTCGCCGAGCTCAAGAACATCGACACAGGCAGCGAGAAGCTCGACAACAACCTGAAGGGGCCGACGTTTTTCAACGAGAAGGAGTTCCCAACGATTGCGTTCACCTCGACCGGCGGGACGCGCGTGACCGAGCGCCACTGGACGCTCACCGGCGACCTGTCGCTGCATGGTGTGACCAAGCCCGTGACGGTCGACTGCGTCGTCACCGGCGTGGGTAAGGGACCCACCGGCCCGAAGGTCGGCTTTGAGTGCCAGGTCACGATCAAGCGCAGCGACTTCGGCATGACCTGGGGCATCCAGAAGCCGCCGAAGGCGCTCGGTGACGAGGTGCGCCTGGTGATCGGGCTCGAGGCCGACGAAACGAAGGCCGAGTGAGCCATGCTGACGGAAGTCGCGCTCTATCTCCTGAAGGTCCTTCTTGTACCAGCGCTCGCTGGGGTGGTGGTGGGTGGCGTCGGCGTGATGTTGGTGGCGCGACGCGCTGAGGCCGATCGTGAGCAGTCCGTGCGCCGAGCGCAGATCGGCCAGGCGCTGGCGGCACCGATCGCCTTCCTGGCGAGCTTCCTGATGGAGACGGGCCCCGTGGGCCTCCCGCCCGCTGAACGCTGGCATGTGCTGCCCTATGCCGTCGGCGTCGCGGCGATCGTGGGTGCGATCGTTTCGAGCATGCGCGCGGCGTGGTGGGTGCAGTGGTTGATCGTCACGGTGATCCTTGGCGCCCTGGCGTGGAAGTTCGTGGTGTTCCCCGCCAGCAACCCCTACATCCAGGTTGGACTCTTCGGGTCGATCGTCCTGATGGGGCTGCTCTGGTCCGCCGTGGCGCGCGATGCGTGCAGCGTGGGCGTGGCGATGATGGCAGCGATCGTCTTTGCAGGACTCGGCGTGCTCATGATCCTGGCGAACTTCGCGAGTCTCGGTGTGATGGTCATCGCCGTGGCCATCGCCCTTGGCGTGCTCGGCATGGCGATTGGCGTGCTCAACCTGCGTGAGGCAGCGCGGCTGCGTGCTGCTGCACCCGCGCAACCTGTCGCGGTCGAGCAAGCGCCGGGTGGGGTCACTTGTCCGGCCGAGGCTGCATGCGAGCTCGTGCCATGGACCGCAGCGGCTGCCGCGACCCTGGCAGCAATCGGCTGCGTGCTGGCCCTGTGCGGGCACGCCTACAACTACGGTGAGGTCCGCCCGATGCACTGGGCTGTCGTGCTCGCTGCACCGTTCTTCGCGCTACTTGTCTGCAAGCCATGCCTGCGCGGCGCCAAGCCCATCGTCGGCGTGGCGTGGCGCGCGGGACTGTGCCTTGTGGTCGTCCTCGCGGTCGTCATCAATGCGGCCAGCCAAAGCGGATCCGATGGCGGCGCCGCAGGAGGTGCTGCCGACAGCGATCCGATGGCCGACATGCTTGGGGAGTCGAAGTGACGATGCCACCGCTGGCGGTGCTCGCACTCGCCGTGGCCTGCTCGGCGCATCACGATGTTCCCCCCATGCAGGCATCGCCTGCGGATGGCTGCCAGGAGAAGGCCGCACCTGCACCGAGCGCGCCCACGCCGCCCGCTGTTGGTGGTGCTCCCTCGCAAAGTGCCCCCACGGCCGAAGCGATCGAGCGCATCCTCGATGCAGCCGAAGCCGCTGGCATGCAACTGGATGCGATGGCGTGCACCGTGGTCATCGAGAAGCGTGACGCGCTCACCGATGATGTCGAGCGTCGGCGCGGTCGGCTGGTCCTGCAGGGATCGTCAGGTCCATCACGACGCATCGCGCTGCGCATCGACCAGTTCATCGATGGCACTGGCCGCGCCAGCGAAGACCACCGGCTCTTTCTCTACCGCGACGGATGGCTGATCGAGCGCGACGATGCGCGCCGGCAGCAGATCGAGCGGCAGCTCGTGGCCGAGGGCACCAGCATGGATCCGCTACAGCCGGGCGAGGGCCCGCTGGCGCTCCCTGTGGGAGCGCGCCGCAGCGAGGTGCTCGCGAACTACACCGTGACGGCGACCACGCTTCCCGAGAGCCCGCTCTGGAAGGACCTTCCGGCGAGCGATGTGCTCTGCCTGGTACCGCGTGCTTCCACACCCGCCGCACGCGATTCGAAGCGGCTCATCGTGGCATGGGATCGTGCCACGGCACTGCCGATCGCGGTGGTGCGCGACTCCACCGAGGGTGACCGCACGATCGCGCGACTGCGCGCGGTCGAGGTCGGGCCGCTCAACGATGCCGATCGGATGCTGGTGGATCTGCCCGCTGCGGCAGAAGGATGGACGGTCGATCGCCGTCCGCTCAAGCCATGACGCGAGACCGTGTCGTGATTCGCTCGGTCGTCGTGATCGTCGCCGCGATGCTGGTGGCCGCGCTCATCGTGACGGCCGTGGCGAATGCTCAGGATG